>JAHPYY010000125.1 GCA_019058515.1 Promethearchaeota archaeon | reverse complement strand
ATTATTAGGAGTTCCCGCCACAATTGTAAGCACTTTCCTCATTATTGTCATTTCTCTCGAGATAATCGAGTTAACATTAGGAATTTTTATAGTTGGATATTCTTGCTTGAAATTGTTTTACATGAGGAAAAATCAAACGGAAATGGAAGTTATGCGAGATTTAAACTCGGATTCACCCATAATTTACCTTGGTGGATGTGTTTACGGGTTTCTAGCAGGTCTAATTAGCGCAGTAGGTCCTATTAATGTCGCTTTATTAGAAAAAACCAAACATTATAGAGAGAGTCTCATTGAAAATTTCGCCGCTGTTGGTACTGTGTTATCGCTATCAAGAATTCCATTCTACTTTATTGGTCAAATCTTTCCGTATGACTTAACGCTTGCTTTTTTGCTGGCGTTTCCGATTATCTATCTCGGAACTAAAGTAGGACAAAGATTAACCTCAAAAATCCCGGTTAAGACTTTTCAGGTAATTATCCTTTGCATTTTAATCGGATTGGGGTTGCGATCTATAATCACTGCTATTTTAAACCTTGTAATTTTTCCCTGAACTAAACGCAACCCCTACTTTTGCACCTAATTTCCAATAGTGTTGTTGATTTGGAAATCCAGTGTACACGAACAAATTCATTTTGTTTAAATCGGGGTTCTTTTCCGTTGAGTATTGTTTGCTTATATAGGACTTTACTGCGTTTCCAATAATTAAGTGATGGTCTTCCAATATAACCATGTCTTTTACGATCAATTCAATGTTTAATGCACATTCTCTAATCAGTGGTGCACCTGTTTCTCCGTAAAATACTTCAAATAACTCGGATTTATCCATATCTCTTCCAGAATTAAGCCCAATGTAATCCGTTAGTTCTAAAATCTCAATTGAAGGAAAGTTCATGCTAAATTTTTGCTGTTCTTTTATACCAACGAGTGTACGATGTTTATTGTTAATTGATACGATCCACAAAGGAGGGGCTCGGTTAACTCGACTCGCCCATGTACACAACATATAATTCGGCTTTTCATCTGCAATAGCTCCAACAATAACAGTAGGCATTGTATACGGGGAGAATCTTCTGTCTATTTCAATTTTTTCCATGTCATAGATTAATACATATCTAAATTATAAGTTAGGTATTGGGATCTTTTATTTAAAAAGTGATTTGAAGACAAGTTAAAGTTGAGGTTTGGATATGACTCACAATCTAAAGTTAAATTAAACCAAAGAGACTCTCTACAAACAAAATTTAAATGGGAATTTTAATTTTCAAATCCAACAATAAACACGCTAAGATTATTAGCACCAAAACTCGACCAAGAAAATCTTCCTTACCACACTCCCATTAAAAAATTGTACTTTAAGGGTTCAATTCAGTCAATCTGGCGCAGGTGTGTTTGATACTGCAGCAGGCGTTAGAGAACTCGCTAATATGATTTTGGGAAAGAAATTTGGAAAAACGTCATCTCTTGCGGATAAAGCTCATTGATCAAAATCATTTTTTATAAATAAAACCAATAGAGCAACAGTGTTTACAAGGAGATTTATCATCCAGAACCAAAATAGACCAATAAAACCAACATTATCTATATTACTTATAAGCAAAAAAAAGATAGTCTATAACAACATAGGTAAAACCACACAACTACAAACAGTCAATAACCCATAAAAAACACTTGGATCCCTAATTAACTGAATTATAGAATAGATCAACACTGGAATTACTATAAAAATCATAACAAATATTAAAATTATATCGAACATCTTATAATGCCCTCAAAGTTCTCTTTTTTACCCATTTTTCTTTACTTTACATAATTGAAAATATCTCGTATAATATAGAAAAACGCATATATAACTTCTTTTGAAGATAATTTAAAATGAATAAAACCTACATTTAGAGTAAAAATTAAATAGAAATCGCACATTAATTTCAAGATAAAATAATATAAAAAAAAATTAAAGAAGATTTATATATCTCCGAATTTGGTTTTGGATTAAGAGCAACTGAATATTCCGTGCACCACCAATAACTTCCTCGATTTTACTAACATCAGTTAATTCGTCTACGGGAGTGTTATCTTTCGTCTAAGAGACAGCTGAAATAGCTGCTTTTGTGACAGAAACACCGCCCATATGTTGTTGAACTTCGTAACATATATCGTGAGTAAGCTTTGCGGTATAATATTTGCCTTGGGATGAGATTGCGGCCACCCATTTCTCTGCTTCTTTCGATGGCGTATCAGCGAACAAAATTTTATCGTCGTAAATAGTGGCTGCCTGAAGGGCTAAACTCGTAGCTGCAGTTGATTTTGCTAGTAGATCCGCCAAACCATATCCTACTCCTTGATATCTTACGACGGGTTTTCCGAACTGTTTTCTTAGATTTGTGTATATTATTCCATATATTAATCCCGCCCAACAAATACCTATACCGCTACCCATAATCCCTAGTCTTTCAGGAACCAATCCCTCAAATAATCTAACATATCCTTGACCGTTATCTGCGAGAATATACTCTTTCGGAATTTTTACATTATCCAAAATTGTGTGAGCGATGTGCACGCGCGGCACGGAATTGATTTTTAATCGCTCAGTTCGTACACCAAATTCTCGTTTGATCATTGCTTGAACCATGGTTCCTCTAGGATCGTCTTTGTTGTAAACTCCATAAGCACAGAAGTAGTCGGCTTTTGGACCGTTTGTTGTGTAAACTTTTTCTCCATTGTATACGATGCTGTCATCAGTTTTTGTTGCAACGGTCGTCAAATTAACCGCATCTGAACCTCTTGCAGGTTCCGTTATTCCGATACACCCGACTTTTTCTCCAGACATCAATTCGTCTTGTACCTTGCGAATAGTCTCACCCTCTCCTCCATGGAGATAATAGTGGAATGTGGGATTTCCACATAAAATCCCGCTAGCTAATCGAGCAAGTTCCAACTGAGGATCCAATATGGATAAGTGGGTTCCTAAAAGAATCTCCTTTTTCATACCGTAGGGGGTAAAATCTTTCCACTTATTAATGCGTTGCATGTATCCATGCTTACCCAATTCAGGAAATAGTCCATAAACATCTTGAGATTTATCAATCTTTGGATATAATTCCATACAGAATCGCTGTAATTCGTTGCAATACGAGATCTCCTCCTCGTTTAACATTGGAAACACATTGTCGTTAAAAATTCTAAACACATTTTCCAATGTCATTTTTTCGTGAATTTTATCGTCAATTATTTTCTCTTGCATGAATTATTTCACGATTTATTACTAGTGTTTTTAAAAGAATTGTCAATAACTTAAAGTAGTTAATTTTAGATTGAAATTAAAGTTTGTAATGGTGTAGCATAAATTTCCAAAAAATATTTTATTATGTCATTGTATTATTTTAATAAAGTACTTATACATGATTTGATTTCAATAATGATTCTTGTTCAATTCTTTTACATTTTTGCGTATGTTCTTGCGGTTGTTGTGTTTCTATTAATAATTTGGTACTTAAAAACCTATGAAGCGCGAAAATTGGCAAAATTAGAAAGAAAAAGGCAAAAAACGATCGACGCATCCATTGAAAAATACATTCCTGAAGAAAAGAAGGATGTTATGAAGCAAAAAATGTCCCAGATTTCAAGGATTGTAGAAGAAACTGAGAAACAAATCGAATTATCTGTAAAAAAGAAAGTCGAAGTTGCCGAAAAGCAGCTGTCTCAAATTATTCAACGAGCAGGAGAACAATATAAATCCTATATGTCTGGATTTCAATCTGCTACGCCAAGAACAGAAGAGGAACGGCAGCAAGACCTCCAGGATCTCAAATTCGCCATGGAAGCATTGGATGGTTTTGGCGAAGAGTCTGAAGTTGTTCCCGCAAAAAGAATTGATATTGGTTTAGGGATGTTCTACGAAAATATGTCGAGGAGATTTCAAAAAATCATTAAAGACAATGAACTAGACAAGTACGATTTCATACCGAGTCAAATGATGAAGTATTACGCCTTTACTAACATAAGAAACATAAAAAACGACGACATTCTACCAATCCTAAAAATTATGAAAGAAACCAACTTACTTAGCGATTTAATCAAAGTCAATCCTCCCTTCCATTTAATAGTATTTAAAGATTTAAATTACGAGTTTACTAATCAAGAGAGAGTTTTGCTTTCGCTTACATACGATAATCCCGATTTAACTAAGGAACAGCTATTAGAACTTACAGAGTGGAAAGAAGATTACGCTACAAAAATACTTGAAGGTCTCGCAGAAAAGGGAGTTATTAATTTAGTAGATGAAATTATTAATATAGGATGCTATTGCGATGAACAAGAACGAAGAGAGTGGGAACGAGTTATCAACGAGCAAATGGAGAAAGAGCGGTTAAAAGACGATGAAAAGTTCCAAAAGCAATTAGAGACAAGAAAAAAAATTATTAAATCTTTCGAACAAAAATAGTCATATGTGAAATAAACTTTCTTATATTTATTATATGCTTATTTAATCGTCATAATAAGGGATATTTATTTGTAATTTGCTGAAATATAATCCATAACTTTTTTGATTTCGTTAAGATGGGTTTCTACCTTACCGAAAATATAAAAACGAACTTCTGGTCCTGTACCGGATGGTCTAAAGTACAAAGTTGAGTCATTACTTTTCAATTGGTAAATATCAACCATATTATTATTGTCTGAAAGCGACTTTATTTTGTAATCTTTGGTATCTATTGTTATATTTTGACCATCGTTTACAAGAAATTTTCGCATAATTTCTACTTTCTCCTCATCTGTTGCTGGAATGGTGCGATTAATTCCTTTAATTGTCCAGTCAATAGATTCCGATATCACATAACCTCTACAAAGAAGTTCTGTAATTAACACCAAAGCTGGTACAGGATACTTATCTGCTATAAGAGTATGTTTTGTATGGAATTGATATTCTCCAGCATCATTATCTTTATCAATAGACAAAATATTGAGGGTGTGCCCTCCAGATTCTTCCCAATAAACCATTAGGAATTGCTCGTCCACGATGCCATTCTTCTCCATTATATCTACTATTAGATTTCTTAAAGGGGTTGGTCGACTTATTTTAATCAGGTCCTTGTTTTCGTTTTCCAAATAAAGGATTGCAGTATCAATTTTAGATTGTTCTACATCGATCCCCGATAAAAAGTACATGATTATTCCTAGGTGTTTGTACCCAACGCCAGTTAAAATATTTACGAAGCTTGATTCGTCGCTACGTAAATCTGTAGGAATAGTTCTCACATTAATAATTCTTTTCCCAAATTCTCTCGATAAAATGTTGTGGAGAGCAGAATATACCTCATTTGGAATATAGGTAAAATATTGTCCATTTTGCTTAATAAATAGCGCAATTCTGTCCCGATCTGCGTCAAGAAGAAGGGCTATGTCGGAATTGGCTTGTTCCATTACACTTTTTAATTTTTCTTCTTTAATTAACTTGATGGGATTAGGAGGATTAAGTTCTTCTTCGATCAGGGTTATATTGGCACCATAGTGCTTAAAAAGTTTTACGATACCTTCAGCCTTTCCTAAGTACGGCCAAATTACGATGTTTTTATCTCTAAGGCTTTGTATTTCTATCACATTTGAAAGAAGTTCGATGATATAATCGTTGTTCTTTTGAATGCTATCTATTTTAACTGGAGTATAATCTGTTTTTAGGTGAATTTCGTTGTAGGATAAGGCTTTTTGGGATATCTCTTTAAAGGTATTACCCGACATAGGCATAGGATATTCTATATAAAATTTAATTCCGTTCCAAGATAGGTCATTGTGACTAGCGGTCAAAACAATTGTCAAATCTATTTCTGGATAAAGCGCAACAGAAGCGGCTCCGTAAGGTGAGGAAACCTTTGATTCTCCAGAAACATCCTGTTGGTGATAAATTTCAAATCCCTCGTACACAAAGATTTCTGAGCAGTATTTAAGAAGGTAGTCTTTACTTGGACGATCATCCGTCACGATTAGAATTTTGAGATTTTGGTTATTTTTCAGTTCTTTATAAACGTGACTAATTGCTTTAAAAACCCTCAGAAATAAATATAGATTCCTTTTCGGAAGAAAATAATGTTCTTCGCTTAAAATTTGAAATATTTGGATTCTCAAACCTGAGGTTGGAGCAACTATGGGATCTATTACGTTTTTTTCTTCCATTGTTAACTCAGGTAATTCTATTACCTGTGTGTTATTTCCAATGTCTTTTGGATGAATCGCTTCGATTTCGAAATTAATCAGTATATTCACTTAAGAGAAATTAGATTTTTAATGATAATATCAATTATTTAAGATAAAATTAAACTGTTTTTATTACTCTTCTCTTTTAATAGAAACTATGTGTGTAGTCCTACCTTTATTCTAACGCTTTAATGGCTTCGTGTAAGATTTCTATAATCTTTTCACGATAGTTCAGATTCACAGCTACAAAACCGTGACATTTAATATGTATTCCTTTTTCATCGTCTGATAAAATCCGCTCGCAAAACTCCGGTGTTAATCTATTTGGCAAGTCTTGTTTGTTAGCAATACCGATTACCAACTTATCCTGATAAAATTGTTCTAAAACTTCAATAATTATATCTTTAGTAGAATTTAAATTTTCGAAAGTGGAATCAGTTACGAGAAGACAGATATCTGTCCCTTCTAATAAGCTCTTCCACAGGGAGCGGTACTGCTTCTGACCTGCAAAATCCCAAATAGTAAGCGTACGTTTGAACTCGTCACCATCGTAAGTCGCAATATCAGCGGTAATAGTTGGTTGGTATTCAAGATTTACATCTTTCCTGCATATTAACTTTGTTAAGGTAGTTTTTCCTACTCCTCCAAACCCGATAACAGAAACTTTGACGGCTCCTAACATCGCGTCATCCACCACCTTTTCAAATTCCGAAAAGAGAGACCGTTCACCAGCCCAAGAACCATCACTGAGGATTCTACCATAGGTTCCGATAAATCTTGTTTTTAATAACGATATTTTCGAATTAAGTTGAGCATCATCTTCCTCTAAATCCGCACACACGACGATCATGATATTATCGATAATCGTGTAATAGTACTTAAAGTCCTCTGTTGCCGTAGATTTAATGTCCGATTGACTTATTTCCTTCATAAACCCAGAAAAGGCACTTAAAAAACCCGCAAGTAAATCCCTATCTACTTCAGAATCGCCATAATTTCGGAATAAAAGAGATTTTCCGTCTTTAGTAAGGATATTAATGTATTGTATCAAATAAACCAGCAGATTATAGGAAATACTCTTAATTATTTAATCGGGTCTTTATAAAAAAACTTTATTAAAAATTAGATGCTTTATTTTTAACTCACTTGGCTTAAAGAGAAAAGGATTTTTTCAGGTTAGAAGAAAACTTAGCTTTATTATATATGCCGTTTAAAATAGAAATATAAGTTATTTTTATAACAAACTTAAAGTGCTAGACTTATGGAAGAAACTCAATCAAAACAATATGGTTTAGGTCAGAAGATTGCGTTCAGCACGGGATCTTTTTCTCAGTGGTTTTTGAACAGTGCATTTAACACATGGATTTTTGCGTTCTATTTTTCCGCCGTGGGATTAAACGTAGCCTATATTACGCTTGCATTCGTTTTATGGACGATTTGGAACTCAATTAACGATCCTTTGGTTGGATACCTTTCTGATCGCATTCGTACTCGTTGGGGAAGGAGAAAACCTTTTATTATACTTGGGTCTATTCCTGCTTTGATAATAAACATCATAATATGGACACCTCCGCTAGGCAACGATTTTATTACCTTTATTTACTTACTGGTAATGTTGATGTTATACGATACTTTCTATACAATGGTTACACTTATCGACACGGTGTTTCCAGAGTTATACACCTCCAAAGAGGAACGAGCTCAAGTAAATTCTTATAAACAAATCTTGTCGATGGTAGGATTAATCTCTGCATTTCTTATACCTGGATTTTTCATTGGATCAATTTATGAATTGTCAGGTTACATGATAAGTGGCATTGTTACAACCATAATAGTTGCTATCTCCTTAGTGATAACGATAATAGGGGGAATAAGAGAACGAGAGGAGTTTAAATTAGACCATAAACATGATTTCAGCTTCCTTCAGGGCATGAAATACACCTTAAAAAATAGAGGATTTGTGATGTATACAGCCATGTTCTTCCTATTCGAATACATTACGCTACTTTACGGATCGGTTATTCCACTTTGGGGAGAAATCGTCCTTGGTTCCGCAGCTTTTGAGACATCCCTCCTTTTAGGAGTGATATTCATTGTAGGACTTTTCTCAGTGGTGCTATGGAGATTCATAGATGTAAAAATCGGTTCTAGAAAAGGATATGGGATCGCAATGATAGCATTCATAATTGTGGTGATACCGATACTTTTTATTGACAATTACATCGCTGCGCTACTAACATTAGCTATAGACGGGATTGGATTTGGAGGGATGATGTATTTTATCTGGTTGTTTATAGCTGATGTAATCGACGAGGACGAAGTAAAAAATGGCGTAAGAAGAGAGGGAACCTTTATAGGTTCATCTATCTTCTTTATGCGTTTAGCTATGGTATTTTCGATTTTAACGATTGGAACCGTTTTCATCGGAACAGGTTGGGGAGAGTGGACTCTAAATCCAAATGCAGACGCGGTTTTAGGTATTAAGTTAATTATGGTTCTGTTTCCAGCAATTGCAATCGGATTTTCGTTTTTGTGTTTATATATCTATCCATTCTCTAAACAACGAGTAGACGAAATTAAGCAAGCAATGGCCAAACTTCACCGAGAAAAACTGAATAAAATTAGTTCACTATAGAATTGGTTCAAAGATTTTTTTTATTTTACTTTTTATTTACGAAATTTTTAAGAAAAAGAAGATATCATTTTACAAATATAAACTTAAAAGATTAAATTTGAAATAAAGCTTGTTGAAGATCCTCAATCAAATCTTCCGGGTCCTCTAAACCTATAGAAAATCTAAAATGAGTGTCCGACATTTGCATGTTCCTTCGCTCCCAATTTGCCAAATCTATTCCAGTCATTATGGAAGTATACTCGATTAACGATGTTGTATCGCCTAAACTCACTCCTACTTTGATTAATTTTAACAGATCAATAAACTTATAACTTTCCTCCACCGAAATTAGTTCAAATCCAATCATTCCACTGAAATTTTTCATTTGTTTCTTCGCTATTTCGTGCCCTGGGTGGGACTCTAATCCAGGATACGAAACTTCCCTTACCTTCGGATGAGCTTCGAGAAATTTTGCGATTTTTAGCGCGTTAGAAGAGTGCTTTTTCATTCTTATTCCTAGGGTTCGAATTCCCCTTAATATCAACCACGCGTTAAAAGGGCTAAGAACCTGTCCTTGAGTTTCCAACCAGAAGTATGTTATATTTTGGATTTCGGTCTTTGGTCCCATTATCGCTCCCCCTAGTAAATCTCCATGACCGTTGACATATTTCGTTAGACTTTCGACAACTAAATCTGCCCCCCACTCCATTGGTTTTTGAAGGGCTGGAGAGGCAAATGTGTTATCCACAATACATTTCCCTCCCACTTCGTGAATAATGTTAACACACCCCCTAATGTCTATTACATCTATTGATGGATTAGAGGGCGTTTCGAAAATTAATAATTTAGTGTTCTCGTCAACTGCATTTTTTAATTGGTTAAGATCTCTTAAATCTACGATCTCAAAATCAATTCCCATTTGAGGATACATCTTCGTCAGAAGCCGATACACACCCGTGTATTGGTTCTTGTGCATAATTACTTTTGAAATTTCGTTAGGGTTGTTTTGAGGTAGCATAGCACGGAGTTTGTTCGGTCGTTCACGCTCAATTCTCTCAAATAATACGCTTTGGCAAGCTAGGTGAACCGCACCCATACCTGATGCTACGGTTACTGCACTCTCAGCCTTGTGTAAAGTCGCCATTTTTTGGTTTAATGCTTGAAGCGTAGGATTTTCCGTTCGACTATAATTGTAGAAATTCTTTAATAACTCCGAAAATGTATTGTAAGCAAAAGACTTAGTGGCGTAGATGGGAGTACGGAGACTATACGAGCTCTCCGGATAAGGATATTCTCCTGCGTGTATTAACTGAGTGTTTAATCTAAGTTTTGCCCACTTTTCCATGTTTTTAACATTTCGCTGAGATATTATTTCTCTTTTTTCCTCAAAATTTGCTCCTTCTTTTACCATGATTATTCCTCCGGTCCTTTTATACCAATAGCAGAACTGGATTCTTCCAAATCTTCAGCAATTCTAAAATCATCCATTGTCCTTTTCGATATAACCTTTAGTAATTCATCCAATTTTACTTTTATTTCAGATGTAAGTTCTCTTTCTTTGTGGTTACTAAGAATTTCATCGACGCGATCTTTAGCAGCTAGAATAATATCCTTGCTTCCGTCGCGCTGCCATTTTCCCCTCCTCTCGCGGTTAGCAAGTTTTGGAACGAACAATTCCCTACGAGTGTTTTTGGCCGTATGTCGCAACGCTAGAAAGCTTTTATCTTCTAAAAATACCCTTTTAATCTCCTCTACAGCAAGCTTGTTATCATCTAAATTTATCCCTTGTTTTCCTCGCTTAATAATATCAATTAATTCGTCATCAATAACTAATAGCTCGAGAGCCTCAGAAAGTGAGGATTCGTAAGTTCCCGCGCAAGTAATATAATTTATACCAGAATTGGCAGCATAATATAGAGTTAGGAACCGCTCAAATCCATTTTGAATGTCAAAACATTTAGATTCTGTAACTGCCCCTGGACCTCTTGATGGAATCTCATAAAACCTAGCCAGTTGCGCCGCTCCAGAGGTTATTAACCCTGTTTCAATAGAACCCCAAGCAACATTTCCCGTTGAAGGATCCATTGGAGCCGACATAGTAGAATAGAAGAGGGGAGCTCCAGGATTTATTAATTGAGTTAATACAATTGATGATAAAGTTTCAATATTTGTTTGTAATAATAATCCCGCTAAGGTAACTGGAGCTGTAGAGCCAGCACCTGCCGCAGGTGCGATAATAACCGGCTGTTTATACTTAGCAAATATAAACAATCCATTCAACATAATTCTGGTTAACATTAAAGGACTCGTTGGATTGAAGAATCCAATTAGTCGAGGTTTAGATATTAAATTATCATCTCCTCCTACTAAAACAGACGTAATATCCATCATATCCTGACTTGCTACTCTTCCGTAACATCCTAAACCGTATGGTTTAGTACTATTCTTCGCCCAAGCGAGGAGTCCGTAATAGTGAAGTTGCAAGTAAGGAACATCGTTAGGCCAAACATCCGCGTGACTGCAAATAATATTCTTTAGGCTGTCAACAATCCTTATTTGATTGATGGTGTCGCTAAGTACGGATTTTCTTACTCCACTTTTTTTTAATGGGTCGTAGATTTTGATCGGCGTTCCAACAGTAGCAAAATGGGTGGTTTCTGTGTCTACGGTAAAAGAAAATGTTTCGTCTATACCCCACAAAGTAAAATTCTTCGGAACTTTCTTTAACTGTTCTTTTACTAACTCCTCAGGAAATCTTACAATGTATTTATTCGTCGGATGGTCAACAAACGCACCGTTTTGCTTTAATAATGATATTGCTTCTTCGCTCTCGACTTTAACGCCAATCGTATTTAATAGTTCTAATGTTGAATTGTGGATGGTTTGAAGTTCCTCTTTTGACAATATTTCTATTCTTTTTGACTTCATAACTTTTCTCAAATTAGAGTTAAATTAAGACAGTTGAAACATAAATTTACTCAATTCTCTTTATTATTAGTTCAATTAGGTTAATTACTATCATTAAATAATTAATTTATATTATTTGTAAATCTAACTAATATCCCAATTCCCTTAGTATAACGAGAAATTGATGGAAAAAAAAATAGAAAATAAGAATAATTTTTGGCTATTTTTTGTATTTTCTTACAATTATCAAAATACTTATCGATAAAATACCTAAAGTTATGAAGATATTAAATCCAGGTATTTCTGGAGGTGTATCTTCATCACTATTAACTGTAATCAATTTTGAATAGGATTCGCTATTTCCATTATCATCTTCAACGATTAATGTGACATTAAATACGCCGACAGAATTGAATTGATATATTGGATTATCCTCCATTGAAAATGCCGATTTATCATCAAAATCCCATTCATACGCAAAGGGGAGAATTCCATTGATAACTACTGAAGTAAATTTTACATATTCTCCTTGAATAATTATTGAAGTATTTGTGGAAAATGTAACTTCAAAAGCAGGATTTTCATCATCTCCGCCTCCATCATCCCCACCCCCGTCATCTCCACCTCCGTCATCTCCGCCTCCATCATCTGGAGGAGGTTCAACGAAGGTGTCTATAGTGAACCACCTCTTATCGGATTGATACATGGTACCTAAAGTGTTGTTAGCCGAGACTACAATCGAATGGCAACCGTCTGAAGGGAACGGAATAGTGGTGTTTCCTCCAATCGTTATGTTAGCTTGTCCGTCTAATGAGTAGCCCATCCAATCCAATACGGTGCCGTTTTCAATGGATAACAATAATCCTTCGTTAAGATTATCACCTATATTGTAATTTGAATCCCAAGAATAACCAACAGCATCAATGAAGTACTTATAATCGTAGTGAGCGTTAATCGTCTCAAAGTACCAGCGATCGATGTTTACCGCATTGCTTTCGAAGGGTACATCAGAATCGAGCTGATTGTCGTTAAGGTACACATTAAAAGTATCAGTAGTGCAATTGAACTCGATACTAATATAATGCCACTCATCGCTAGATACGGCACCGTTTGTAGCATCGTGCCATGTATGACCGCCTCCGGCATCGTAGTAATACTGAATCTTTCCGGATTCGATTCTAATCGTTATTCGAAAACCAGTATCGCCGTTTGTTCCACGAATATAAAGTGCATCTCCTGTGCTATTACCTCTTACCCAGAATTCAACAATACCTTCAATTTGTGTTCCTTCAAAGTCATTATACATATTTATTTTTTCTGTATCTGATGTATCAAGAAGTTCAACTACTTTTTTATGGTTACTTAATTCATCTATTACTTGTAACGTTCCACCTATTTCATAGGTAATCCAACCACTCGGTTCGGTTGAAGGATCATCATTTTCAAATCCATAAATCCCTAGATAATACCCGCTGATCGGTTCCGTGTAAGTGTTGTTTTCAGGAGTAATAATATTCAAATTCGCGGGTTGAGACGTATCTACAGTGAACCATCTCTTATTGGAGTAATACATAGTACCTAAAGTGTTGTTAGCGGATACAATAATCGAATGAGAATTATCAGAAGGAAAAGGAATCGTACTATTTCCTCCAATCGTTACATTAGCTTGTCCGTCTAACGAATACCCTATCCAATCCAGTGTGGTGCTGTTTTCGAAGCTTAGCAGCAATCCTTCGTTAAGATTATCTCCAACCTTATAGTTAGAATCCCATGAATATCCAACTGCGTCTACATACGCTATATATTCTTCTACACTATGCGTAGCAATTCTAAATTTTGCCATGTGATTCTGACTAATCATACTAAGCTCTCCAGAATCTTCTGATGAACCGTCGGGGTTAGTTTTTACCACTTTGAATCTATATTGACTCAATCCTTGATAACCTCCTGCTGTTTGTTCAAAATGTATTGCCAGGTGGTACCACGAATTTGGAGATATAGGTTGAAGGTTCGGCATGTTTTTAAAAATACCGTCAGAATACCGCCAATCGTTCGCATCACCTCTCCATAACATCAACATAACCGCGCTTTCGCTTGCGTCGTATAATTCGAAGTGCAATCGTGGAATCACCTCGTCTTTCATTCTAAACCAAAATTCAACGGTTCCGTATCCTTGAGTAGACGAAAAATAGTTGTCAAACCTAAGAAGATCGACTGGATCAGTATCGGTTAGTTCTACAACTTTTGCGCGATTCCCAGTACCGCTGATAATATTAATAGTACCTGCAGTCTCGTCAAGCGTCCATCCTGTAGGATTCTCTCCAATAGTATCGTTCTCGAATCCATATGTGGCGGGATAGTACCCGCTCATTGGTTCCGTGTAAGTTTTGTTTTCGGGAGTAATTACCGTTATTTCTGAATCACTTGTTTTTAAATTAAATTCTCGATCGTCAGCGATGTTATTATTATCAATAAACAATACAGAAATTATAAGGGGAAAAACAATAATTTCAATCAATATAATAAAAAATAAAAAAAAAGTAGTGGATTTTTGTCTTTTGGCTTGCATTTTCGCTACATTTCTCCTGTACTGGTTATTAAAACTAATTTAATTTAAGTCTATTACTTAGATTGCGTAAATTAGTCTTATATTAAATAATAATCTAAATTTTGTTTTTAAAGCTATCCCTAAAATCATATATAATTTTATTGTTAGATATATACAGCCATTTGATTATATATCTGAATTGTAAAACGAGCTATATATTCTTTTGAATATATATTAAAATATTTATAATATTAGAGGTTAATGAGTTCAGCTTTTCATCTAAATTATCTAATTTTAATTATAATAAATTTAGTTTTTTCTTTGGTCCCATAATAAGATCTTTAATTAGACGGTATTTCTTCCTCGATAAACTATTCTTTCTAAAAATGTAATCACATAATGATTTTTCTTTTATAACCAAATCTGGAATTTCCGTTGCGGTGATAATAAAAATTTTTGTATCTTTTTGCTCAAGTTTTTCTCGAAATTTCTCAGATGTTTTTAGATAATTACTGAATGTTAATCCATTTACGCTTGAACTTTCAAGTAAAATGTCAACAAGTATTACCTTAGGAATGTGTTTTTCTAAAGAATGGAATGCGTCTTTAACATTGGAT
>JAHPYY010000010.1 GCA_019058515.1 Promethearchaeota archaeon | reverse complement strand
GACCCACACTCAAAATACCTATTACGATTATATAGATGATGATGAACCCTTTACAACCGATAGTGGAGATATTCGCTTTGAAGGTCAAATAAAAAATAACACTGGTTCAGTTAAATATGGTACTGTCACTCTCTTTGATATGTATAATACTACTAATCTTCCTACCAGTCAATTACTCGCATCATATACCTATGACGGAAGTGAGGATGGGAATTATGATTTTATAATAAATTCCAATTCACTACATACTGGTTTACATAGAATTGAAGTTAAATGGTCGGAATCGAGTACTACCAACACCACTTATGTTGTTATTAATAAAACTATTAACATCAATTTAGGGAAATCTGATTTCAACAAAACGAGAAACACTGATGGATTCACGATTGATGGATACATACGCGAGGATAGTCTTGGTCTTCGCGGACTTGAAGTTAAAATTTTGTTTCTTGACCAATCTGGTACTGAATGGCCCCAATACTTCAATTTGATTGGATCTAATACAATGTTTATAGATGATAATGGGTATTTCAGTTTTGAGGTGTCTTCTGTAACCGCTGATTGTCCGAACAAATCTTTCACCATACGAATTGATTTTAACGGAACAATTCAATACGATGATGTTTCTTTAATAGAATACGATTCAATGCCTAATGTGAGTAGTTCGATCATAAAGCTTAATGTAACCGCGGGAACTACAATAATTCAAGGTGATTATTATAGTGAATTCGAAGATGATTATCCTGATATATGGGCGTATACCCCTGTAATGGCAGATACGCTTTATGTAAATGGAACCCTCTTATGGGACGATTTACAACCAATCTCTGGAATGAGAATTAATGTAACTGTTCAATTACTTGATGGAACTATCCTATCTTACAATGACACTCAAAAAACCGATATAAATGGGGTTTTTAATGTATCAATAGAAGTCCAATCAAACTGGCCCACACCTCGTAGTGATACTAAAATTGTGGTATATTTCGATCCAATGATAAGTGATAACTTCGGTTCCGAAGGAATTTGGGTTGAACCAAGTGAAAAAGAATATACCTAGTATTACAATATACAAAATTAGAAAAAAAACAATTATTGAGTTAAAAATGCAGTTTAAAGCCAGGCAGACGATTATTGTAATTCTACTTTGCGTTATAACTGTATTAGGATTAACGATCAATTATAATAATTTTAAAAGAATATATGCAGATAATCATCAGAATTGCCCATGTGAAGAGAGGAACTTCCTAAAGAAATCTGTAGCTGTTGCTATAGTGAATTTGACAAATCCTGAGTTAAACCTAACTAGACAGTATCGAGGGGATAATATTACAATTTTAGGCAAAGTTTATTGGACATTGCCTCCTCCCCCACCATCTTATAACATATCAAATGCGAATGTGACTATAATGATAGATGGTGTAATGGATACCAATTTTAAAGATATGGCTGATAATGAAGGAAATTTTCAAATAGAATACAAAATTCCTGACAATTTTGATGTGGATAGAACCATTAAGATTGAGGTAAATGTGACCGATAATTTGGGGGGTGATATACAATATAAACACTTTTATCTCATTACAATTAACGCAAGATCATATGTAGATATTGATTATACGGATACTGGGTTAAAAATACCTGGAGAGCGTTATAAAGTAGAAGGTTATGTGCGATTTGAAAATGGTACGGCGATAAATAATACTCAAATAAATCCTTCGTGGTATAATGGTTCTCAAACTTGGTATAGCGACTCGATTTTTTCAGACATAGATGGTGGTTTATTTTCCCAAGATTTTATCATTCCAAACGACACAATATCCGACGCAATAACTCTTACTTTAACCTACCCCGGTTCAATAAGTGTTGCTTCTTCCTCAGCATCGGTTAGCTCTATTACGTTATTTACAGACATATCGTGTAATTGGAATGTTGGGGGAAACATAACTGAACGCGGAAACATTACAATTGCTGGGATCATTAAATCGAACACAAATCCCAACCTCAATATCTCCAATAGGAAATTTAACGTATACTATGATAATAGATTCATAGATGTCATAACAACAGGATCAATTGGAAATTTCACTATTGAAAATTATACTATACCTACGGGTTACGGAAATAAATCAATTGAAATTCGACTTGTAAATACAGCTGGGAAAACTATTACTAATAATTATACCATTGAAATTCCAGCACCACCCCCTGAACCGATCCCAGCAAATATAACTACTCCTCCATTCTTAGATTTTTTTGTTATTATTATCCCTATTGTAAGTGGAGTTATTGGAGTATTAGTCGTTTACGGATTCTATTACTATAGGAAACAAGCTAAGAAATCGAAGGTTGTTAATTTGCCTTTAGAGGAAAGAATTAAGAACTTAAAGATTTTAAAAGATACGGGAAGAATTGAAGAATCTATGGCTTATTTATTCAATGCTATATTTATGGATCTCATCAATGCTAAATACGGGAAAATTAGACAAGTAACGGAAACTATTCGAGATTTTGCGATTGTATCTGTTAAAGATTTTAATCTCAAACCTGATGCAATTTATCCATTCACCCAAAAGATCGAGGAGATCATATATGCTAGACCTTTTGAGCTCTCTGAAAGAGATTTTTACGATACATGTGAATTATTTTCACCAGTTTATTTCTTGTTAACTGGTTATAATTTTATATTAAATTTTTAATTCAAAATTCAATGCAAAAAATAATCTAATAAATAAATAAAATATAAGTACAAATAAAAAAATAAATTAAAAAATTACATAATAGATCTAAAAGGAGGAGAAAAAAATGGCTAGGAAAAAGAAGGGATCTGCTGACATGTTCGACGCTAAAAAACGGTTCAAAAATGTAAAAGTTTTAATTGACACAGGAAGGTCAAAAGAAGCGATTGCGTATATGTATTTGCTTTATAACGATCTAGTAAAATCAAAACACAATAAGCCAAGACTTCCCTACCAAACGATAAGAGAATATGGGATCATTTGTGTAAACGAACTAGAACACAATCCAGAAAGCACTTACGCATTCCTCAAGAAAATTGAAGATATCATTTATGGAGGCATTGAACCAACTTCAAAAGAATTCGATTTGACGATTCAACTCTTCTCGAATTTATACAAGGATATAACGGGAAGTAATTTCAGCTACAGTTTATAAATATTATACGATCACCTATCGAAATACTTTTAGGAAAATGGCAGACGAGTCGAAAAAGAGTATTTTCATTTCAAAACTCATAGTATTTGCGTTTTTCAGTATATATTTCATCATTTTTGGAGTTATTTTGAGCCAATTTATAAATTCAGCTCAAATATCTAACCCGGGATCTATACCCATTTATATAACCTACATTCCGCTACTATGCTATGTGGGTTCAATTTTTACGCTATTAGGGTTATTAATCGTAATTCGTAACGCCCGAACAGAAAAACCTAAAGGGCCTAAAAAAGATACGAAGTTAAAAGCAAGCGCTATGTATAAACAAGCTTTATTCCTCATAATTTTTGTATTCTCGTTTGTCCCCTTGTTTGCATCAATTATAGATAGCGGGGTTAACGATCAAAATTTTTCAATTTACAATTACGATTATTATCAAGGGGGATATAGATTCAAACATTTGATTGAAAACCAAGGATACACTGACATTAGAGCCGTTCAATCTAGTTTGAGTGCCACACAAAGATTAGGAATTGAAAGTAATAAGTCTATTTTACTGATTTTATTCGGACCAAATCAATTCTACGATCCGGTCTTTGAAATTCCTTATTTCATTAATTTTTTTGAGGGGGGGAACTCTTTGTTAATTTTACACGACCACGGATCGACAAGTACTTTGCTGTGGGAAATATTAATAGCCAGTATGTTTGATCCCACGATAAATATACCAGTCACAGTTTTTCCTGACGGAATTTTAAGAGATAACCAATCGTTCGAACGAAATCCTGAATTTCCCGTTATTTCGAATTTCTCCCCCCACCCTACGACTTCGGGAATCAATAAAGTTGTTCTATCCAGAGCAACTGCTGCAGTAGGTGGTCCACTTATATCATTTTTCGGGTGGAATCCAATAGGATTTTCCACAATTTATGGGTTTGTCGATAAAAACGGAGATAAAATGTATAAATACGAAGACGACAGTGTTGATTTGACCTTTATGAACGCTTCCTTGCCAATGATCCCCGACTATCTCTTAAAAGTACCTTTGGGAGGGTTTCCTCAAACAGTTTTCATGGCTAAAGATTTAGGAGGTTCTAGGATATTTGTATCCTCTGATGCAAGTATGTTTAATAACGAATTAATTATGAATACTAATTTCGATAACGCTAGGTTTGCAACCAATATCATAAATTGGTTAACCTACGGAGAAAATGATTGGATAATTGTGTTCGATGAAGCTCACATACGTCCGGAATTCATGAGGGATTTAACTTCAGCAGGCATCTATGGATTTATAATGCAATACATCATACATTTATCCACTAATCCCATCACCGCCTGGATATATCCAATTTTAGCTGTTTATAGTTTAAAGAAATATGTTCCCAAAAAGGATAAAAAGAAAGAACAAAAGAAAAAAGCGGAAGAACAAGAGAAAAAAGAGCAAAGGATGAAGTTTAGAACGTCTTCTTTTTTTGCGGAGAAGATTCAATGGTATAAAGACAAAAGAAAATTTGAAAAGGGATTGACTCTCCTATTCCGAAGATTGGAAAGGAAGCTTAATAGTCAATTATCTGGGTCTCCAATTACTACTGATAATGTAGCGAATTTAGTAATTGCTAAGGACCCTAACGCTAAAAAATTCAAAATTAGAAGAATCACGAGATTCCTCGAAAAAATGCTTGCGATAAAAAACGGAAAATTAAAAATCAGAAACGAGAACGAATTTCAAGAGTTTTTTTACGAAATGGAATGGGTTTCTGTAAATATCTAATTATAAAAATTAAAAAAAAAAAAATTAAATAAAAATAAAAAAAAATAAAAAATGAGTGTGAAAGTATGACTACAAGAGAAAATAGTAAAACTCGACATGCTGAACAGGAAATAAATGTGGAATTCATTCGCGAAGTAGCTCAAGATGTTCTATCTGAAGTTTCGAGAGTAATAGTGGGTTATGGTGACATTCTTCAGCAGCTATTCGTGGCGTTACTGGTTAACGGCCATGTACTTCTCGAAGGTGTACCGGGTCTTGGTAAAACAGTGATGGCAAAAACTTTTGCCAACACCTTAGGAATATCGTTTAGACGCGTCCAATTCACTCCCGATTTACTTCCGGCTGATATTACTGGAACTAAAATCTTCTCTCAAGAAGAAGGTACGTTCGTGCTTCAAAAAGGACCTTTATTTGCTAACATCGTACTTGCTGACGAAATTAATAGAAGTGCTCCGAAAACTCAAGCAGCTTTGTTAGAAGCCATGGCAGAACGACAAATCACCATCGAAGGTCAAACTTTAGAACTCGAAAAGCCTTTTATGGTTATTGCCACCGAAAATCCTATAGAAATGGAGGGTACTTATCCCTTACCCGAAGCTCAGGTTGACCGATTCCTGTTTAAACTATGGCTAGATTATCCAGAATCGGATGAAGAGGTTGAAATCATGAAGCGGCAGTTAACTGGAGAATCTCCTGCGATAAGTAGAATAACCACTGCCGAGGAACTGCTCGAAGCCCAGAAATTAATGAACAGAGTTTACATAGATCAGAGAATCCTAAAATATATACGAGACATTATAATAAAAACGAGAGCACATCCACAAACAGCATTAGGTTGCGGTCCAAGAGCGGGATTAACGCTCATGAAATGCGCTAAAGCAAGGGCTGCAATTTTAGGCAGGACATATGTTACTCCCGATGATGTAAGAGCATTAACTGTTCCTTCGCTTAATCACAGAATTCTGCTAAAACCAGAAGCTGAACTGGAAGGTTTGGATGTAAAAGCGGTTATAAAAAACATTATCGAAGAGATCCCTGTCCCAATTTAATCTAATATTGAAGAAAGTTATTATTTTTTGAAAAAGAATAAAGAAAATGTTCAAAATGGTGGATAAGCATACTAGGTGGAAAAGGTAGAACTTTAATATTATTTGCCGTGTTTTTTTTGACAGCGGGGTTTGCGTTCGTTAATTATGTTTTGATCTATTTCGCAATAATACTACTATTTAGTTCTATAATCTCGCTTCCTCTTTTTCACTATCAAACTAATGTTGAGGAATTAAAAGTTCACAGAGAATTAGAAAAGGAAAAAGTATTTAAAGACGATTTTGTTCATATAAAAGTAGTTATAGAAAATGCGGGAAAAAACTCCTACGATTTTTTAGAGATACGAGATAACTTCAATCCAGAATTGTTTAGGTTAATACTAGGAGAAAATTTCATTTCTACCCGTTTAGCCCCGAAAAGCACAATTAAGTTTTCTTACGTACTGGAACCAAGAGTTAGGGGTGAATATCCCTTAGGTCCACTTACGATTACAGTAAGAGATAGGTTGGGTTTTAATTCTCTAGAACGAATTGTTCCTGATAGCGTGACAAGTATTCTAATTTACCCCCCTTACGAGGATATAAAGAAAATAGAGATTCTCGGATCAAAGCGTTCGCTTCAATTGAATTACGGTATAATGCGCTCGAAACAAAAGGGTTTAGGATCAGAATTTTACGGAATGCGAAAGTACTCATATGGTGACCAATTCAGATTAATCGATTGGAAAGCTAGCGTTCGCACGCAAAAATTAATCGTTCGAGAGTTCGAATCTGAAAGAGATGTTACTGTTATGATCTTGGTTGATTCTTCGAATTCGATGGCTGGAGGTGCTATAGAAAACACTAAATTTGAATACGGCATTAGAGCATGCATGCTACTCACAAGAGTAGCGTTGACGAGGAGAGATTCAGTGGGCGTATATACCTTTTCCGATAAAAGGAATTTTAATTTTTTAAAACCTAATAAAGGAGAAGATCATTTTTATCAAGTTCTCGATTTTGTCGCTAGAGTAAAGCCTCAAGGAAAAAGTCAACCTGTAGAAGCAATGGATCATTTTGTCAGGCGTTTTCAGAAGCGTAGTTTGATCTTTTTGATAACTGATTTAGAAATGAATTCAAAGGAATTTTCTGACGGATTAAAAAAACTTCTACCATTTAATCACACGGTATTTGTTATCAATATGTTTAGTCCTTGGTTCGAAATTCACGAGATTGATCTCTCGGCAACTGATAAAGCGTTAGCGGAAGCAATAAGCGAAGAGATGATGGAACATATCCTCACTATCACGCACGAGATTCGCAATTTCGGGATTAACATGATTACCGTGGGTCCTGACGACATGATGAATCAAGTACTTAAAAATTATATGGAAGCGAAGAAAAAAGGGAGGGCATATTAAATGGCTCGATATCCAATTATTGTATTAGAGCTTGTTAACATTTTTGTGTATATATGGGCAGTTACCATATTCTTAGTTTTATTTGACTTTAGTGTAATTCTTGTTACCGCAGAGAACGAATTAGTATTGTTTGACGTTATAATAGCTTTCAAGAATATAATGATATACGCTTTTTTCATGGTATTCTACGCAATAGGAATTTTAATTGCTCTCATCTCGGCCTATTTAAATCCCGAGCTTTATAGTTTTACCTATAATTTCTTTAATTCGTTCTTTCTGTATTTTTTAAATTTATGGTTTCCATTCCCAACTGGTCAAGCTCCATACCTCGATCAGGTTCCTGGACTGATTAACGAAGAGCTTATCGTTCTTACCACTGATGTTTATTTATTGATGTTTCAGGTGTTGTTTCTATTTTCGATTATATCGTTTATTAGAGCTATTTATAAGCTAGATCCAAAATTCAATTTTTACGCAATAGGATCACTAATAATGATGATTGTTCTAAGAAGCATTATATTCGGTTTTAGAGACATGCTTGATTTATTCAATGTTGTCGAGTTTTTCAACTCATTAGGATTAATTAATTTGAATGAGTTGGCGGATCCTCTCCATCCTTCAATGAATTTCAGACCAACCCCCGACATTCTCGCTTTCTTATTAAGCCCCGTCGCGCAGTTAGCAATCTCTTGTTACATTTACCTAGAACTTAGCTTTCAGATTAGCTATATTGATACGGTTACAAAACCAAGCTTAGAGCGGGAGGAACGACTTGAAGCACAAATTTCGCTCCTTCGGAAAGAAGCGGTACATATCACGGCCAATATTGACAAAATAAGAGAAGAAGCAAAACAAAGAAGAGAAGAACTCATGTTAGAGGAAAAGGAATCTATTGGAAAGTTTTTCACTCAAACGGGAGAGCGATTCTCTTATGTTAAGGAAATGATTGAACGGAAAAAGTTAGAAACTGAGGAAAAAAGCTTAATAACTGCTGCATCTAAAACCAGACGTTTAGGAAGGTATATTGAAAGACTTTTTAGAGAGGATCCGGAAGCAGAAGAAACAATTACGGCCAGGACCTCGGTTCCAAGGGGGAGAAATTTGTTCACCTCGACCTTTCTCAACTTTGGAATTCGATTGTTGATTTTAGTAGTAGTAAGTTTTGTCGTTATTCATCCCCAATTCTTTTTTCAAAATATATTCCACTTACCACCAGCAATCATAGAAAGTGTCGCTATGAATTCTCCAGAAGTAATCATAATATTACTTATCCCACTCATGCTAACATTTCCTGTAATAGCTCAAATCGTATCCTATGTACGCCACAGAAACTTAATTATTAGGCTAAGACAGGAAGGTAAGATAAAGGAAATTCTAGCAACCGTTGGGGATTACGTAAAAGTAGAACAAGAACCAGAAGTGGCTGAAGAAGCAGAGGAACCCGCTACAGTCGCTTCTGAAGTTACTTAATCAAGTTCGACTACAGCTCGAGCTAGATTTATTTTTTTGTCTAAATTTATCATTAATGTATCGAAACAATGTACATTTATTCCTAACTGTTCAATTTGGGACTGTAAACTGCTATCTCTTATATCAATTATTATATGACTTATTAATTCTTTATAGTACTTAGCTACACCTATACATGACACTTCATATCCGAAGTGTGCCAACATTTTATCTGCAGGTCCTTTAACTGCAGCTCCTTGAATAATGGGGCTTATAGCAATTACTTTATCTCGATTTTCTTTAAGAGCGGTAGTAAAACCTTTAACTCGTAATATAGTTCCAATAGAGACTATTGGATTAGATGGAGCAATAATGATTTTTTTCGCGTTTGAAACTTTTGAAAGGACTTCTTTGACAGGTTGAGCTTCATTAAATCCTTGAAATTCAAAACCTATAATTTTAGGTTCACATTTATGTCTTATGTAATATTCTTCAAAATGAATTTTTCCAATATCGGTATTAACTATGGTCGCTACTTTCTCATTGCACATAGGAAATATTTCAGATTGAATTCCTAGTTTTTCACATATTTTCTTTGTAGACTCCGCTTTTGTAAATCCCATTTTAAATAAGTTAGTTCTATATATGTGAGTTGCCAAATCTTTATCTCCTGCATTAAACCAATCAAAGCCGTAATATTTCTTAAGAATGCTTAAACAATTGAATGATTCATCCACAAATCCCCATCCTTTTTCCTCATCTATACAGTTTGCCATTGTGTATGTGATTATATCTAAATCTGGACAAATTTCAAGACCAAATAGGGATATATCATCCGCAGTGTTGACAATAACTTTCAATTGATCTGGAGAGACAACCTTCATTAAGCCGTTAACAAATTTCGCCCCGCCCACTCCGCCTGCGAGAACAATATAATAATCTTTACTCATATTAGAATCGTTACTTTTCAAATTTATATATAAAATGATCCAAATTCTTCCGAATAGGAATTTTTTGTGGCTTCGATGGATAACCTACGGTGATAAATGCCATCGGTATGTAATTATCTGGAATTCTAAGTTCTTTGTTAACGATTTCTTTAGCAAACATTGGAGCGCAATACCAACAAGTTGCTAATCCTCTAGCATGGAGAGCAAGAAGGAAATATGTAGCTGAAGAACTAATACTTTGTACTCCTAAAATATACTCATAATGTGCATACTTATCTTCTAATTGTTTTTCTAAAGTTTCAGAATCCATCAATAGGAGTACTAAAACAGGCGAGTTGATAAAATTCCCTCGCGTACGCTTAATTTTTTTTTCGATTATATTAGTCGCGATTCCATCCTGCATTAAATCATTTCGCAGTTTTACGTTCATCGCATTGATCAACTGTTCTCTCTTCTTACCTGTTTTGATGACAGCATATCTCCACTGTTGATTATTATGGGCGTTTGGAGCCCATCTTGCAATATCTATGCATTCTTCTATGATTTTAATGTCAATATCTTTATTATCGAACCTTTGTTTGTAGCTTCTTCTGTTTACTAACACTTTGTCAAATTCACGAAAAAACTCCCTTTCTACAAACAAATCCATGTTTCTTTCTCGTATTATAGGTGAAATCGAAGCATTATTAGAAATATCAAAATCGTATCCTCTTATTAAAACAATAGGAATCCCTTCGTTCGTTTCTCCCATGATTAGTTGCGCTGCTGCTGCCAAGTTATCAATGTGACCGACGAGGGTAGTTTGCATCTCGTACCCAAAGAGGTCTTTTTCCCCTCGTTTGTCTAAAATAGGGGCAATACCCGCAATTCCAATTGCAATTCCGATGGCTCCTACCCTAAAAGGTCGTCCGAATGAATCAGTTATAATTATTGCAACAATCTTATTGGTCAATCTTTTTAAATTATTTCTTATTTCTCTCGCTTCATTGTCAGGATCTGTTGGTAAAGTGGTGATGTTTTCCGTTCCTTCTACATTTGATTTATCAATGCCCGCATTAGCACATATAAATCCATGTTTGGTTTCCGTAATCAAAACGTGCTCCACTTTCAAAATATCTTTGGATTCATCCAAAATCGCTTGAATTAGCTCTGGTTCTTTCGTTGGAAGTCCTAATCGTTGGGTTTTTTCTTTAATTTTATTGTATATATCAATTGCTTCTTTTGAAGGCTTAATTTCTTTCAGGTTTCTTACAAATCCTTTGCTTTTTGAAATTATAGTTTGAGCGATAGCTAGAATATCTCCATTTTCAAGCGTCAAGTTATTATTTATTAAAGCGTCTAAAATAATCTGTGAAACATTGTCCCCCTTTTTTACCAATGGAACACCTATAAGACCCTTAATTGCAATTTCTTTACTATTAGACATAGAGTAGTTTAACTTGATTTGTATTTTTTTATTTCTAATTCATTACTTACGGCTAAGAATTCTAATTCCCTCGGTATAGCACAACAGGCGGAAAAATATTCTAATTCGACATCTGGATTGACTGATTTCAACCATTTAATCGTCCCTGAAGATGGAATTTCTATACGGTTTATTCCTGATTGAATCGCTAGTTTTTCGATTTCTGTTTTAATAGCGCCTCTTGGCCTCATACAACCAAGAGAAATCTCAGTTTTTGGAAAAATTATTCGAGTTAAAAGAACTATTTTAGCAATATCCAAAGGATCCGGAGTATTAAAAAGCGATTGTTTGCCTTTTGGAGGGATAAGAGCTATTAAAACGATTAACGGAGGGTTACCCATGATATCTTTTATAAACTTCAACGAATCCAATTCTTTATGTAGATTTCCGTAGAATATTCCAATACAGATGTGTGGAACAATATTAAGCTCGTATTTCTGCAAAAGCAATACTGCTTTTTTATAATCATCTAGATTTTTTCTTAAATGGTAAATATCTGTAATAACATCTTCGTCCATGTTTACATCGAAAGACACGATATCTATACCTACTTCCGCCAATTTCTGAGCAGTTATTTCGTTTAATAAACCAGTATGCGCATTAATTATCAGATTTGTCGTCTCTTTAACTCTTTTGATTGTGTCTAAATACTCAAAAAGTGGTACTGCTCCATCTGTATCACAACCTCCAGAAATTAACGCTCCCACACCTCCATTTTTACGATGGGAGAGTAAGAATGTCTCTAATTCTGAATTTTTTAACAACGCTCTCATGCCATCTAAATACTTCTCGTTACAATGCTCGCAATGTAGAGAACATTTATTTCCTGTTAAACTTATAGCAGGAAACCTTTTACCTGGAATGTATATTTTTAATTTATTTCCAAAATTATTCTGCGTTATCTTTTGTACAACAGGAATTATAGATGATGTTGAGTTGTCATCTAAGCTTATAATCTCACTTAAGTCTTCCCACGACACACAGTCATTTTCAATCTTAAAAATAAGTTCATTTAGGTTATTCATATTTTTTTAACCAGCTATCACTCATGTATTTTTCTTTTCTTAAGCGTTCTGCTAATTCTAATTCCTTTTTTGATAATCTTCCTTCCTCAAGCTTTATTTTTAATACTTTTTCAAATCCACTTTTAAGAGCATTAATGATTCTATTAAAGTCGTACCCCTTCAAGTATTCTCCTATCCCAATACATTTAGCCCTTACAGATCTTACCATTCTCGACTTTCCAACTTTTTCTGGAGCTTTTAAGACGGAATACATTAATTCAGGGTCGATGTCCAGTAAAATAGTCCCATGTTGGAGTAAAAATTCTTTTTTTCTTATCTGGGCATTTCCCGAAAATTTCTTTCCGTTTAAAAAGATTGCTGGACAGTGTATAAT
>JAHPYY010000124.1 GCA_019058515.1 Promethearchaeota archaeon | reverse complement strand
TCCTTGTTTTCAAAATAATTTTTCAAGTTAGTGAATATTGTTTTAGTACCTGGTCGAGATAGCGCCAAAAGAATTATTTCGGGAGCTTTAAGAGAAATTCTGAACATATTTTCCAATTTAGGGATTAAATCTAATTGTATTTTGCTCATGGTTACAACCAAGTATTCTAAATCGTCGAGAAATAGTTGATTCGTCCTAAACTTGGCAACATGTTCCTTTGGAATCTTCTGTTTCTGCTCTAAAAAGTATTGGCGCAAAATTTCGGTTTTTCTTGCCAACCCAATTGCATTCCATTGCAATCTTTTATGCGTAGTAATTCACCCTTAAAAAGTTATGACACTTGAATTGAATTGGTATAATTTGCTATCTTCAATAATCTTTTTCTTTCCAAAAAAAAAATTAGAATAAAAAATCCTAAGATATAATACAGAGTACTTTTTTGTAACTACCCTAAACGAAACAAATATCAATTGTTTACGAGAATGACTATCGAAATTGACGATACGAGTACGGGAGAGATCGTAGGAAGCGCCTTTATTGGCGTTCACCGCATCGAAACGGAAGAATTAGTGTTTAAAAAACTTCCGTATTATCTATTCGATAGCTACGGGCATGTTTCCGAGGTTCCGGCTTGGAAAATAGCTTCGCTATCGTACGATGCGCTAATTGAATTGAAGTATCAACTGGGAGAGCCAATTCGTCTCTGTACGGGTCATTATTTTAAATGGTTAAGATGGATTCTTGAACACCACAAGATTAAGTACGAAGACTCCAAGATCGAAGGGTTCCTTCAAGAGAGCGTGGAAGGGAGGTTATTGGAACACCTTAAAACGATTGGAGTTAATGTAGACCCTATAAAACAGGTAAAGACTGACGAAGACCATAAATTTAGGAGCAAATTTTTAAAGAAGTGGGTGGCAGAGGATTACCAACACCGACTGAAATTTGTAAAATCGGGATACAAGAATGGTTTCTATAAGCTACTGTCATTCATCTCATCGATTAGAAATGTTCCCATGGAAGAGATCTACGATTATCTGCCACAAGATTCTATCGCTTCCTTGAGAGAATATTGTTTAGAAAAAGGGTATCATCTTCCCCAGTATTATTACGAGCAGGATGGACATTGGAGTTTCGAACGACCAGTCTGGGAAGATCAATTGAGAAACTATAAAATTCCCAAAGTTATCAAAGTCGGCATAGCTTTAAAACCAGTAACTAATCCAGAAATGTATCAAGAATCCCTTGAGGATGAACAATCACTTCCAGACGCACTATCATCCATCAGAATAAACGAGCATGGAAGCGTGAGAGCTGCTGAGCTAAAAGCCTCTGCATCTATATGCTTTAAACTTAACATCACACACAAATCATTCGAGGAGAGCCCGTATTTTAGTCCCTATGAACTCAGCCAATTAAAGACAAAACGAGAGAAATTTATATGAAGGCGTATCGTACCGATAGAGTAATTATTAAAAAAAAAAGAAATCAAATGAAAATTACCCATTTATAAATTTACTTTCCCGCTTTGGTCTAAACGAAATTTTCAATATCTATTATTCCATCTATATCCATTTTAGCGTAAGTTGGCTTTTTTTTTCTATGTTGCCACGCCCCATCGTTATTAAATACTAAATCTCTACCATTAAGCGTTAAAAGAAATTTGCATTCGGTGTGAGTATGACCATAAATGACATCTGTAATTTTATATAATTTAGGAGATTCAAAGAACTGTGAAATTCTATTCATGTGGTAGTATTGACCAAGCTTAGTAGAAGAAAACAAATCACACGCATAAAGCGCCAATGCGTATCTTTTTACCTCCTTGAATGTTATAATATCGTTAAAATCTGCTATAATTCCTAGATCGGCAGCGGTCAGGTTTTCCAGATCTATCCCGAAATAACTAAAATATTTAAGTATCTTAGTATATTTTTTTTTTCTTTTTGAAGTGTTTTTTAAGGCGTTTCGCAAATTCTGAGCTTCAAAGGCGTTAAACTTTAGAAAATCTTCAAGTGTTTCCAAACGACTCTGAATATAAATTACATATTCGGAATGAGTTATATCTTCGGGAGTAAGTTCTACTGGTTTTCGCCGCTTTAAAACACGATTATATATTAAGTTTAATGTCTTTTTTAACCCGCTATTGTTAGAATTAATAAAAATTTTCCATATAGGAGCACTTATTTTTCTAATGAAGGTAGGGTCAAATTGGTATCCATGCAATAATAGACAACAGTAATTTCCAGGACTACTTGTAGTGTCCTTGTCCAATAAAGCCTCTAGCTGATTTTTATTATCGCATCGCTTGATTGAAAATTTGTTATCTCCTTTAGTAATTAGTACATATTGACATAGATCTCCTAATCTTAGAAAACCAGGATTACACCCAAAATTATTAAAGCGTTCAAAGAACGCTTCCTTTCGCTTTTTAAAGTGCCTCTCATAGTTACCATCAACAGGAATTTCGTGATTTCCCAATAGGTAAGAAGTATCGATAATCCACTGACACTCCCTTAATTGAAGATATATAGCATTGTATATGGGGAGACTAGCATTACTACACAAATCAACTGGATTAATCATACATAAATCGAAAAAGTCTCCCACTATGCAAAGCGACTCGACATGGCCTAAAGAATTACTTGATATAGACTTTAAAAAATCGTTTAACTCAGAGATTTGGCATCCATCTGCTCCCAAATGGACATCAGATATTGTCAATACTATTTTTTTTCTTACCACTTTAGATCTACCTGTATAAATGGTTAATTTACTCGAAAAGTATGGGATTCTGCTATATTTATTATGTTTTTAAGACCGTTCCATATCCTTCCTACTGAATCTATAACATCTGACAAGAACTTACTTTCTAAAATCATTTTATTTTATTGATTTCATGGCTACTTATGTTTGGAATGTATTAATACTTTTACTTTTTTGTAAAATAGTAGCTTACTTCTAGTTAAGAAAAGTCGTAATAATAATGTGCTCAACCTCTAAGTGAAGGTATTCTATAGATCCTTTAATGGAAAACAAAAAAGGAGGATAAGAGGAGGAATTTCTCCTTTCTAAATAAGCAATCCCATCTTTTCTAACACGAATTTGACCATTGGAATTAAGAACAAACCGCTCGAAGAGAGCTCGTACTTAAGATTTACAAAATTAGATAAGTTAAAGATAATTTGAACCTCTTATTACCCGAATATTTTAGTAAGAATGTCTTTAGCCCTATCCTGCAATTCTCTCAACCCCAAGCGCTCTGTGATCTCAACTATTTGGTGTAAGTAAGAATTAGCGATATCTTCCTGAGAGCGATATGTAGCTACCTTAGCCCTAACTAAGTAGGATTCGCACAACACCCAACTAGAATCGCTTCTAATGGCGGTCTCCTCTAATAAAGATAGGTTCCGATCTACTTCGGAGAGAATAGCTTCCCTATTATCCCTTTGAAATTCTAGCAACAGCACTTCGCATAAGTACAAAACTGCTCGCACCTTGAGCTCGTAGTTGCCATACTTGCTTCCCGAAGCGTTGCGAAATTGTTGTTCGGCGCTTTTTAATCGTTCCAGCTCTAAGCTGGAAAATTTATACTGCACAAGCGATTTGTTCACCTCGTACAACGATGATAGTTCTTTATTCTGCGAGTACGAAGCGAGCTCTTTCAACTGTTTAAGATAGCGATTTGTTAGTTCTGCATCTCCCGTTTCCAGCGAAAGGTGAAACAATTGGTCGACCGTCCCGCAGGTTAGGTTGACCGCACCTAACGATTCGTAATACGCCAAAGCCGCTTCTAAATGGTTTAACGCTTGGTAGTAAGCTTTTTGCCGTTGGTAACAAATAGCTAAATTAGTGTTGAACCGAGCACAAGCCTTAAC
>JAHPYY010000123.1 GCA_019058515.1 Promethearchaeota archaeon | reverse complement strand
ATTCGGACGAGAAAAATAGATTTCGAACCGTCCTATAATGTGTACGAGTTTTTCACTCTCGAACCCGACATACCAAAAGTATCTATAGATCCCGAGAATCACCCTGGAACATATATTATGACCGGAGGTACGACCGGTGTACCAAAAGCGACGATTTTAACCCATTTTAATCTGATCAGCAACGCAAAGCAAGTCGTTCTGGTTCTTGGAGGCCCGGATGTGGGAGTAGGAATAGTCGGAGTCTTGCCTTTATTCCACGCGTTTGCCACGACTGTTGTGATGAATTCAGCTATAGCAGCTGGGGCTTGGATGTATTTGTTTACGAAACCCCCTCCCACTGAAGATTTACTAAAAGCTATAAACGAAATTCCTGCTTCAAAGGGACTATATTATCCCGGAGCAGAAATCCTGTTCAAAAGAATTGCAGATTTTCCAGATTTAGATCAATATCCCGATTTAGCCGGGAAGTTAAAGCTCTGCGTTTCGGGTGCTGGGCCCTTACATCTACCTGTACAACAAAAATTTCAAGAGCGAACCAAAGGAAGGCTGACTGAAGGATACGGATTAACCGAAACTACATGTGTCGCTAGTGTTGGAAATTTGTTTGGAGAAAGCCCCATAGGAACCGTTGGAATACCAATACCTGGTACTGATTGGGCTATTTTCGACCCCGAAGAGTTCGAGAAAGGACCCATAGCTAACGGTCTTCCCGATTCGAAGTATGGAGAAGAATATTCTGGAGAAATATGCGTTTGTGGACCTCAAGTAATGAAAGGATATTTAAACAAACCCGAGGAGACCGCAGATACATTAAAAGAATGGAACGGACGCATTTGGATGCGAACGGGCGACATCGGATTTATGAGAGACGATGGGTGCGTGACAATACGAGATCGCAAAAAGCAACTCATTAAAGTTGCAGGTAGATCAGTATTTCCCACCGAAGTTGAAACGATGTTTTTAAAACACGAAGCAGTTTTAGAAGTAGCGGTGGCAGGGTTACCCGATCCCGAAGTAGGAGAGATAGCAAAAGCCTGGGTTGTTCTAAAACCCGAATTTGAAGGGAAGATAACTGAAGAGAATCTACGAGAATGGGCTAACGAAAACATGACCTATTGGAAAGTTCCTAAGTTAATAGAGTTTATCGACAACGTTCCTAAGAATTTGATTGGAAAGGTTCAACGACGGACGCTACAAGAAGCGGATCCACTTTTTAAGAAAAAATAAACCTTTTTTTTTATTCGATGTGTGATTGTATATCTCACTAATTATAATAAATCCTTTTTTATTTAAAATGACTAATAAAATCCAAAAGCTAATAGATAAGTATCCTGACGCCAGTCAAGATGCACTCGTAAAAGAGAAGCTTGATAAAATGAAATTAAACAAGCTTAACAACGAAGAAAAGGAGTTATGGTATTGCGTTAGGGGTTCGCTAGAATTTCAAGAAGGAGTGCTTCATAAAGCGTTAGAGGTCTTTAAGAGAGGAATCGAAGAATTTCCCAATTCACCTAATATCAATTTTAACATAGGAAGTAATTACGAACAGCTAGGGGCGATTAAAGAAGCGTCCAAGCACTTCGAAAACGCTTTGCAGTTCCCACTTGGTAGTCAGAAACTTCTCCACATTTCAAGAATTGGATATTTATGGGATTTTTACGATTTAGGATTAACCGCTCTCGAGCCAATCTTTAGACACTACTATGAATTAGGAATAGCGGACGATAACTTCCTGTACATGCGCGGCTTACCTTTTTATGGTGAGACTTTTCCATATAAAGCAGTACTGGCAAAACTAAGTAGTAATTTTAAAATCGCTAAGATAGAACTAGCAAATTCGAAAGAAAAGTTGATGGATTTTGATTTTTCTTACATCGAGCAAAAATTTGAAGCCTTTGTCTCTGATAACTACGAGGATGTTTTAATGTCATTGAAGGAATCTTTAAAAAATCAAACAGAAGACTTTTCAATGAACGGTTTTTCAGTTACCTTGAAAGCGGTTATAGAATCGCGCAAGGCTGCGAATTACGAAGATGCGATTCAAATTCTAGATACAGTTGAGATTACTCCTTACGACTTTACTTGGTTGGAGGATGTCCTGATACAGCTAAAAGCAGAATTAGCAAGCAAATTCAAAAAAGACCAAGAGGAACAAAAATTCAAAAACTTGTTTTTTGAACGCCAACCTATGCTTTTTGAGCCTAATCATGTTTTTAATTTTGGATTGGACAAATATCAAGAAAAACTTAAGAAGATATATACCCAAAGAAAAAAACAGCAATCAGGTGCATAGTATCCTACTACATGGAAGAGAATTTTGGCTCTCTTTTTCCAAGGAAAGCGCTCACTCCCTCACTAACATCTTTAGAAGTTCCACTAATGTCTTGACCAAGGTTCTCCAGTTGCGTGATAAGTTCCAAACTCGGGGAATCTAAACTTAGGGTGAGCGCTTGCTTAGTCATCCGTAATCCTAGGGGACTTTTATTTAATAAATTCTTAGCAATTTCAACTGACTCGCTAATTAAATCTTGAGCATCCACAACCTTATACACGAATCCTATTTCTTCCGCTTCCTTTGCGTTAATGAATCTCCCCGTAAACAAAATTTCTGTTGCACGAGATAATCCGACTAAACGCGGTAGAAAATAGCTAGTGCCAACATCAGCACCCGTTAATCCTAGCTTAATAAACGCATTGTTAAATTTAGCGTCTTTTGTTGCGATTCTAATGTCGGACGCCATACAAAACGCAAACCCTCCTCCACTAGCAGGTCCTTGGATAGCTGCAATTATAGGTTGAGAGATATGTCTCATCTTTTTAAAAATTTTACTTATGTAGTCTTGAAAATACATTCGGTTTTTGGAATTTTCCTTTGATTTCAAATAGACATAACTCTCAGTTAAGTCCTTAGGCTTTTTATTCGAAGCGAAAATAACTGATTCCTTTAAATCTAACCCCGCACAAAACCCTCTCCCTTCCGCTTTTAGTATAATCACCCTACAATCCAAATTTGTAAAAAGAGAACCTAAAAGATGGTGCAATTCTTCGCACATCTTAAATGATATCGCATTTAACTGTTCAGGACGATTTAGAGTTAAAAAACCAATTCCATTTTCTTTCAGTTCAAACCTTATCGTTTTGTATTCCATTTTAAACGAGAACAGTTGTCAAAGTAAACTTTTCTAAGATCAAAATAGCAAAATCATGAAAAATTAAAAACATAACTATTTAACAACTTATAGAATTTTAACGATAAACGAAAAAGATTTATTAAGGGAAAAATCGAATTAGAGGTAACCAATATCTTATTTTGCTAAAAAGTAGAAAGTGAATAATTTATGACCGAATCATTTGAAATTAAAAGATTAGTTTTAATCCTAATATTTCTTGGGATCTTCATAATCGGCACTACATTGATCTTTTTAATTCCCTTTAGCGTTAAGAGCACATACGGTCTTACAACTCAAACATCTGATGGGGTGACAATCTCGTTCAATGTTTTTGAACCGCAAGAGAGCATATATGAACAATATAACGGAAATAAAGACAAAAAAGCGGTTATCATAGGTCATGGTTATATGGCCGACAAAGAAATACTGAAGGGATACGCTATTGAATTAGCGGCAGCAGGTTTCGTTGTCGTGGTATTTGATTTCAGAGGTCATGGACAGAGCTTAGGATCTTTAGAAAGAGGAGAATTGATTTACGAAGTCAGAGCTATTAAAGCTTATCTTAGCTCAAGAAGCGATGTTGACATACACAATTTAGGTTATATTGGATATTCGATGGGTGGATTACCGGGAAATCAAATCATAAGTGAAGATACAGATTTTAAATGTTTTATTGGAATTGGAACTGGATTACCAACGGACACTTATTATCCCGAATATGCAATAAAATCTAATTCTGGTCGACGAATGAATATCCTAATGATACTAGCACGATTTGATGAGGTTGCTACTATGTCAAGCCTTAAGGAAGGTATGGCACTAAGACTCGATATGGAACCTGAGGATATCGATGCGAATCAGATGTATGGATGTTTTCAAACAGGAAACGCGTCAATGATTTTCTTAGACGATAACACAAATCATTTACTACTCTGTTGGGATCAAGATTTTATAAGAGAAGCTCGAAACTGGGTGATTAGTACATTTTCCGATGTAAGACAACCTGACGAAAATTTTTACGTAAATATTAGGTTTGTTATCCTAGTAATTCAATTATTTGGTGGCGTAGGGCTGTTTTTTCTAATCATAGATCCTCTGTCTACATTTATAACTAAAAGAATTGAAAAAGAGACCGAAAATATGGTCCCTGTAAAAGTCGATTTACCTGAAACTTCGCTCAAAAAAGTACTCACTTGGACAATTGTTAGTTCCTTGATTCTAGGACTGCCGGGGATATTAATTTTTATGCCTATCTATTTCATATTTCCGCTACCAACAGCAGGAAACCTTTTAATGCTGTTATTTGGCCAAGCATTTGCGCTCTTAATTGTCGTTTGGAGAATAACGAAGAAAACGGATGTTAACCTGAAGGAACTAATAACAAGTCCATTTAGGGGAAAAGAACGATTGCTCAATCAAATAATTCTAGGCGCAATTCTAACAGTCATTTTGTTTTTAATCATCTATTTATCGGTGGGTTTGAATTATTTTGCTGTAGTTCCGTCGTTAACCAAAGCGATTTTTGTTCCCCTTTGTTTTGCGATAATTTTCGTTATATTCCTTATATATAGTTTACTATTCCAGGCAATAATCCAAAACAATCTTGAAGATAATTTGAAAGGATTGATTATTGCAGGTTTAATCACGTGTGGAGTACAGATTATGTATTTGGCAGTTTACCTTTTCTTATTCAGCTTATTATTGCTAGGAAATTTCTTCAATTTTGGAGTGTACATGCCGGTTGCAATACCAACAACGCTTTTGACTAGTTTTGTGTATGTTGCGTTGTATAAAAAAACGGGAAATGTCATTGCAGGTACTATTGTAAACGGAATTATCGTCGTTATGATCACTTGTACGGTTTCAGCGATATAATTCCCCTTTTTTTTAATTTATTTCTATTTTATTTATTGAATATACGCTTGTTACAAAATTATCTTGTCGCTTAAACAACTGACTAGACATAATTTATATAATATTTCGTTAAAAACTTAATATAGAGGTGAGATTTGATGGTTGATAAAAAAAAATTCAAAATTTGGTTAATATCTAGTACCATATTTATGCTCTTTCTTACGGTTTCAATCTTCTTCTGGGATTTCTATTCTGGGAGAGATACCCAAGGATTCGGAGTGTTAGAACCATATTTTGGCATGGGGATGTTTTATGTGTATACCATATCGTATTTCACAAGTTTAATTATCATTCATGCCATTGTGCGTACCAATCAATTTGGAATGGGATTTTACATTTGGCTCCCTTACGCAATTATTGGGTTCTTTGTGGAGGCGTATTTTGAGCTAGAAGTTCTTATTAACATATGGGGGGTAGTTTTTTATTGTTTATTTGGACTCCTTACTGGACTTTCGGCGGATTTATCTTTTAAGCTTTTAAAAGAAAAAACGCAGTTAAAACAGAAGTATATAGCGGGTTTTACGGGAGTAATTATGAGTCTTACTTACTTTTTTACCGTTTTGATAATGATAGGATTTTTCTATAAAGCTGGATGGAGCGCCGGGTCTCTGTTTGAACCAGGTACATATCTCGGTGTGGCATATTTCTGCTTACCTTGGATGATAATAAACGCTTTTTTTGGGGGATTTACGGGGTACGCGCTAACTCGGTCTCTAAACGATGTTATGTAAAATAATTACTATATTAGTGTAATCCTTTCAATAAGGATTACGATATATAAAAGAAACCCATAATATAGATAAGTCTATGTTTTCTACCAACTATATAATTATAGTCGCTATTGATGGTTGACAATACAAATGAAACTTGAAATCGAAAAACGACTTCATCGAGCTAAGATTACCTTGGATAAAACAAACATTATCTGTCCTCGTTCAAAAACCTGTCCGAAAGCAGAAAATGCTCACAGGTGTAACGAATTCTTTGAAAAATGCTCAGAATTTAACGATCAGAAATGAAATTTTAAAAAGTCCTTATAATGAAAATTGAATTTAGAGAAGCAAAGAGCATCTTAACTAAAAGCAACATCCCTAATGTAGATTATGTGGCTAATCCTTACACAGGATGTCAACATGGTTGTATTTATTGCTACGCTGAATTTATGAAACGATTTACAAATCACAAAGGCGATGTGTGGGGTAAATTCCTCGACGTCAAACAATTTGACGAGTCAAAAATAAAACCTCACAAGTTTGACGATAAAACGATTTTGTTAAGTTCAGTTACCGACCCTTACATTCCTCTAGAATTAAAGTACAAAAATACTCGAAAAATCCTTGAACGTTTAGTAGGAACAAAAGCCGAAATAACCATTCTTACTAAATCGAAGTTTTTTGAGAGAGATGTAGATTTATTCAAGCAGTTCGAAAATATAGAAGTGGGGATTTCGATTTGCAGTTTAAACGATGATTTTGCTAAAAAAGTGGAAAAGGGAGCCTCTCGACCTTCAGAGAGGTTAAAGGCTTTAAAGAATGTTCACGAAAGAGGGGTAAATACGTGGTTATTTATTTCGCCTTTTTTCCCTAGAATAACTGATTATAAAGAAATTATTGAACGGTCTAAAGATTATGTGAATTCCTACATGTTCGAAAACCTTAATTTTCGACCTCATAATATCCCAAGAATTCTATCGCTTATTAAATCTGACTATCCGGAATTGCTCGATCTTTACAATAGTTTTAGAAAAGATCCGTCTCTTTGGGAAGAAATTGAAGTACAAATCGACGAGTACTGCCGGGTTTTAAATATTAATTTTAGTATCGAATTTCATCATGGAGGATTTTCTAAGTCCTGAGCTGTTTTTTCCTCATGAAATTAAGTTAAAGTTAATTTATGTTGAAAATTCTTTATACTTAATTATTTAATCATATCTGCTTGAAATGACTAATCTAGATAAAATGTTTAAAAGCAACTTCTTTGCTCGCTATCGTGATTTTCAATATTTAGAAGATAAGGATAAATACCTGTTTGCGTTGGATGAACCAAAATACAAATTCAATATAATTGGAGCTGGAATGATGGGTCAAGAACACCTTCGCATTACTGCCTTAGAGGGACGAGCTATGGTTCATGGTATATATGATACGAGCCCGTTCGTTATGAAAAAGGCTAGGAGAATGAATATGATGTATTCTCTAAAAACTAAGACGGTGAAGTACGATTCATTAGAAAAGGCATGCCAAGATCCCGAAGTTGATGGGTTGATCATTTCTACTCCAAATTTCACCCACATTGATGTTGTTAGAGAAGCGGTTAAGTCAGGGAAGCACATTTTATTAGAAAAACCTATGGCGACCACCGTAGAAGACGCTTATGAAATTTCGCAGTTGGCTAAAAATTATACCGCGGTGTTTCAAATGGGGTTACAATATCGCTATAAGGCAATATATGTCGAAGCAATACACGAGATCCTTGAAAGGAATGTTGTTGGGAATGTTAAGATGGTAAATATACTCGAACACAGAGTTCCGTTCTTAGATAAGGTGGATCAATGGAATAAATTCTCTAAATTTTCGGGAGGAACTTTAGTAGAGAAATGTTGCCATTATTTCGATCTGTTGAACTTATTCTCGCAATCGACACCCATAAGCGTGTATGCTAATGGGAGTATGGCGGTAAATTTCGTTAATTTCGAGTATAACAACGAACGATCGGACATTATAGATAACGCTTATGTTATAGTCGAGTATTCAAATGGAATTCGAGCGAATTTCAGCCTTTGCATGTTTTCTCCTATGTTCTACGAGGAATTGTATGTGTGTGGGGACGAAGGACGACTTTTAGCCCATGAATATGAGGATTTTTTACCTACTACTCGTCCAAAAACGCATTTAGAAATAGCACGAGGAGAATATAAACCCTCAAGAGTGACTAATCCCATGTACCCTTCCTATATCGAAGAAATGGGACATAACGGCGCAACATTTTTCGAGCATATCTATTTCGTTGACAACATAGAAGGAAAGGAAACCACAACAGCTACCGCAGAAGAAGGATTATGGTCTGTAGTTGTAGGAGTAGCGGCCCAAGAATCGATAAAACAGAGAAATGTAGTTAACATCGATAATTTCTTAAGAGAGAAAGGTATTTCTTTGTAATAATTATGTTAGTTGTTTCAAATCAATCATAAATCTTAACTTCTTTTAAAATAATCCCAGAACTAAACCATATAATACTGTAATAATTAGATGGAAAGTTGTTATAAGAGATCCGATTATTAGTAAACGGCGAAAGTTAATGTTATCAACCTTGTGATCTTCCGCAATCTGCAGGGTAAGCATATCGCAAGAAGATCCTTGTGGTAGGAAGTTCCCTCCAATATTAAACACAATTAAGAAAACAGACAAAATTAACACAGAGGATATTCCGTTATCAGATATTAAAATTTCTACAATTGGAATGAATATTAGTGCTGTTGGGGTATCAGGTAAAAAACTTATAACTAAGGTAACTGCACCAACTAATAATACAAGAATTAGGACTAAAGGGAGGGATTCAAATAGGATTAAGTCAATTATTTCCTTAAATCCCGCTTGTAAAAGGCAACCAACAATAATATAGGATGTAGTAAAGAAAATGATAAATCCCCAATCGATTTCTTTAATAAAGTCGTTCATGTGTCTTTTACTTAGTTTGCGATTAATTAAAACTAATAAAACGGCGGCAAAAATAGCTGTTAAATACAGAAAGGGAAGGAGAATAAATAAAACTACTATTAAAACTAGTGCTACACTATTAATGAAAAACATTTTCCTATTTTCTATTATAACATCGTTGCTGACAAGTTCTAAAACAAGTTTCTTTTGTATTTCTTCAATTTTGGGTTCCTTAGATAACCAAAATAGGTCAATTATTACTACAGTAGATATGAATAATCCCATAGTAAACAACCATATATATTGGATGTAAAACAAGCTATCCAAATTAAAATGCGAAGAGATAATGATATTTTTCCATGGTGTTAAAATGGAACCAATATTTACGCACAGAGTCATTCCTATGAGGAAAGTTCCCGATTTAATTTTTAAATACGAACATAATCTCACGACTATTGGTACTAATACTATTACAACAATAATACCATTAATAATCGCGGAAAAAAAAGTTGTCATCAAACAGATCAGATAAAAGAAAATTCTCTTGTTACCTCTTGATACAGAGTACATTTTAATCGCAAGAAATTCGAGAATTTTAGAGTCTTGAGCTATTTTGGTGATGACAATCATACTTATTATAACTATTATCGCTTCAAAGTTAATATAGCCAATAAAGATATCCAAGGTGAGATCATAAACTAAACCAGCTATCGTGGCAACGAAAAAACAGCCTAATAAGGAGATAGCTACATAATCTTTATCGTGGAAGCTATAGCTTGTGATAATCAGCGCGAAAACTAATAGAATTATAATGATTAAGGGTACATTAATCATAGAGATGTACTTTACACAAATAATTGGGTAGTATATAGGAGATTATAGTATTAAATTTGTGGAATCACAGCTATTAGATAGGACAGGTTTTATGTAATAACCCTAACATTAAGAGATCTTATATCCTAATTAGCATAGTTATAAAAAGCTAAATTCCGTTCTAATAACAAAAAATGTCTGAAGAAGAACTAAAGGTAATAGTCTATTCTGATTACATCTGCCCGTTTTGTTACATTGGATTCCATAGAATAGAAAACCTTAAAAAAAAATACAATATAGATGTGGAATGGCGACCGTTTGAAATTCATCCAGAAACGCCAAAAAATGGTGCTTTGCTAGGCGATTTGCATTTTTCTAAAGGATATATTCAGAATGTAATGAAAAGCGTGGAAAGGTTAGCTAAAGAAGAAGGACTCACTTTCAACTTAACGGACAAATTACCTAACTCTCGATATGCACTGAAGTTTTCCGAGTTTGCGAGAAAGAAAGGTAAGTTTTCAAAGTTTCATAAGTCAATTTTCGAAGCATATTGGCTAGAGGGTAAAGATATTGGAGATATGAGCTTCCTTTTATCTATAATTGATGGAGTTGGTATAAACCGAGACGAAGCTCTAGAATATGTAAAAACCGATGAATCAAGAAAAGATTTACAGAAATACACGAGTGAATTGAATATATTAGGAGTAAACGGAGTTCCAACGTACATATTTGGGGATAGAATTGTAGTTGGAGTACAACCATACGAAATTTTTGAAAAAGTTATTAAGAGAGCTCTAAAAAGTGAAATCGTATAATAATCGTTTAGAATTTGCAAATAGAAAATAAAAAAAGAGAAAAAATTAGTTATAATTTCTTGACACATTCAAAAACTGCGTCCGATAATGGCTTTTCACGATCAAGATCCCTAAGTAGGTGAAATCCAGCCTTATTCATTATGTAAGAAAATCCAACTTGTGTGTCGGGATCAGCGAATCCAAAAGATCCACCAGCGCCGGTTGTTCCAAACGCCTTTTCATTTGTTCCAAATTCTAATCCAGGGAAAGGTTTTAAAAATCCTAGAGAAAATCTTGTTTCTGTCTGTAAAACTTCGTCAAATCGTCCTAATTCCGGATCATTGGCAGGTTTAGTAATTGCCTCCATGGTTTCTGGTTTAATTCCCAGTTCTTTACCTCCCGTAGCAAAAATCCCGTACAATTTTGCAATGGCACGGGCCGTTCCAATACCATTCGAAGCAGGTAATTCAATCTTTCTCATTTCTGGTACTTCGTTATAGTATTTATACACTCCTGTGACTTTTGGATTAGCAAAAGATCTATCCGTAATCGATCCTTTCTTTAAAAAAGCTTTAACAAATGCCTTAGGCATCTTATCCGTGTTAAACATCATTCTCAATTTAAACATTGGAGCGTGGATATTCGCGACTCGAGAATTTGGAATCTCATCTGGTAATCCAATGTAAAAATCTAGACCTAAAGGTTTAGCAATTTCTTCGGCAAAAAATTGTCCAATTGTACGATGCTTAGGATCTATTTTTCGAATTAATCCGCTTTCATACCATCCCAAAGAAATAGCATGGTATCCATGTTTTTTCCCAGGTTCCCACAACGGTCTTTGCTTGGCTATTGCTTCCATTGTTCTATCGGGATCCGCAAGAATCTCTAAATCCAATGGCTCGTCAATAGCAGGAAGTCCCGCTTGATGCGATAGCAATGTTCGTACTGTGATGTCTTCCTTTCCATTTACGGCAAATTCTGGCCAATACTTCGATACTTTTTCGTCGTAATTAAAATATCCCTTTGAATGGGCCAAGGCGGTTGCCATTCCAGAAACTCCTTTTGTTGAAGAAAAAGCCACACACATTGTGTCTTCGTTCCAAGGAGCTTTTGACTTTTTATCCCTGTATCCACCCCAAAGATCCACTACTTTTTTCCCCTTATGATAGACAGAACATGCAGCGCCAACTTCAAGCCCTTTTTCAAAATTCTCAATGAATATTTCCTTAACAAATTCAAATCCAGGCTCAACTGAGCCATGGACCATCGATTCTCCAATTTTAATTTTTCACACCTCTTAATCTGACTCTAACTTAATTAATAATCAGCCATATTTGTGATAAACTAGTATTTAAAGTTTTAAGTTTGTATGGATCATTAATTTTTAATTCCAAGAATTCAAAAGATAAAAGAAAAAAAGTTGATTTATTATTTAAATTTTGGAAACTAGCTATAATCCAAACAGTTTTTTTACATTGTCGTGGAGGATACCGTTAATTTCTTCCTGAGTGAAGGTTAAACCGTACTTTTTAGCTTCTTCGGGTATGTTTTTTATTCTTTCAACCCAAGGTTGCTTGTCAATTTAAGGAACTAGATATGGCCAATCGCTCCCAAACATTATTCTTTCTTTTAGGGGGGTCCGAACAACGCAGGTGTATCTAAAGCTGCTCTAAGAGACTTTAGCCAATGTTCTGGCCAACCAACGGCAATTCCCTGATGTCCCGAAAATTCAGTAAATACATTAGCTCTGCCTGCCATCATTTCTATTGCCTCTAACATCCAAGTAGTAAATCCTCCTCCAAAATGAACCATTACAATTTTCAAGTCTGGGAATTTTGCTGCAATACTATCAAGATATATAGGTTCTGCATACTTATTTTCCACATTGGGGTGCGTAAGGGCAGCCGTGTGAGATTGTAAAATCATGCCTAATTCTTGATATTTAGCGTAAAAAGCGTCGTATTGTGGATCATCGGGATAAAATCCGCATGGTGCGTATATTTTTACGGTTTTTACGCCCCACTCTTCCTTAGCTTTTTCCATTAATTTAAGACCCTCCTCTCCTCGCCTGGGATCTATACCTACTACTACTTCGTACTTTTCCGGCATCTCATCCATCTGATCTACATACCACTTATTTACTTGCTCAATTGACCAGTCTGCTTCACCCAGTCTAGATTTTCCATAATCCGGGTGACAAATGAAAGCTTTATCAATACCAGCCGCTTCCATGATCTGAGCGTAAACAGCCCCATTACTTGCCCACGACTGAGGAAGCATTTGATCAATAACTGTTTGTTTAGGGATCCCTAAGGATGCGGCGTATCCATAAGCCTATCCGTCCCAGAACGCATTTCCATATAACTCTTTACATAAAATATGACAATGTGCGTTGATTACCATTCTGTTTCACCAAAAATTTGGCGTAGATGTTTATGAGAAATTCGTATTTAAAACTTTACTTTAAAATTAATATTCCAAATATAAGTGCTCCATTTATCGCATAGAATAAAGGATTATAATCTTCTACAATTTTCTTAATTACAATGGAAGATAAATTTGCGGAACCTAATAAAGATTCTACAGTCTCTTTGCGCGAAGTGTCAAAGGAGACAGTAATACAAATATGCGAGTTATCTGTTGACGATTCCCAACAGAAATTTGTAGCCCCTAACTCTTATTCTATTGCTCAAGCATATTTTGAACCTAAGGCTTGGTTCAGAGCAATATACGCTGACGAAGTACCTGTAGGTTTTGTTATGCTTTTTGACGACTCAGAGAAACTCGAATATTTTCTATGGCGTTTTATGATAGATAAAAGATACCAGAAGTTGGGTTTCGGTAGAAAAGGCTTGTTCTTGACCATCGAATATGTAAAAGCTAGACCAAATGCCACGGAAATGTATGTTAGCTATGTTAATGAAAAGGGAAGTCCCGAAGGATTTTATAAAAGGTTAGGATTTGTAAATACGGGAAAGATTGAAGGCGTTGAACATGTAATGAAGTTAACTTTTTAGCAGAAATCGTAAAATAGTCTAAAAAATAGGAAAAAAGGAATTATAAAAGAATCGTGCGTCGTCTATTTTTCTCGTGGTACTTTTGGTGATACTCCTCGGCTTCCCAAAATTCTCCGACTGGCACTAGTTGAGTGACTATTGGATTTCTAAACTTGCCCGACTTGTTTAACTCGTCTCTGTATTTTAACGCTGCTTCTTTTTGCTCGTCATTGTAATAAAACACAACCGATCTATACTGCGTTCCAATATCGGGACCTTGCTGGTTTAAAGTGGTTGGATCGTGAATCTTCCAGAAAATTTCCAATATCTCTTTATAGCTTATAACGGAAGGGTCGTAAGTAACCTGTACAACTTCTGCGTGCCCAGTTTTGTTGGTACACACATCTTTGTAAGTAGGATTGTCGAAATCTCCCCCGCTATATCCAACCCGCGTTGAAACGACACCTGGGATTTGATCAAACTTATACTGAACTCCCCAAAAACATCCTGCACCAAACAATGCTTTTTCTGTTGTCATATTTCTAGTATGCTGTACAACTCTAAAAAATCCATTTTTAATGAAATATAAGGGAAGTTCCATTGGAACAAGAAAACTGTAACCTCTATGGTATTACAACTAATAATTTAAAATTTAATCTCAGCCACTAAGATTCTAATCTATTGACCATATTTAAGAAATCTTAAACCTTTATTAAGAATCAATTATATAGATTTATAATTTCCTAGAATTTATCTAAATCTTTTAAAAAAAAAGTAAAGGAAAATAACATGGCGAGTGGTGGAAAAGGTGCAATTGTTTTGGCGATTTTTGGATTAATTTTAGGTGCGGGTGGTTTGGGATTTGGAGCCTATACATACTTTATATTCACCGAGCAATTAGAAAGCCTGGATAGACAGGTTGGTAATTTGGAAGACGATTTGGACGAAATTCCAACAACAAATACTACAATCGTAAATAATATAACAAATGTGACGAACATTGAATCTGAGTCGGGAAAAATTTTGCAAATAATTAAAGTTCAAACAGATTCCAATGCTCAAATTGCAAGCAGTCAAACTACTCCAATACAAATGACAGGTATGAAAATTGATATTACGAAATCTAATGACTCGTATTTATTTATAAGGTTTTTCAGTATGTTGTATATGGAGATGTATGCAGGATTAACGCGATGCCATTTCAATGTTTCTTTAGAGCTAGATGGCGTATGTGTAATGTATAACCTGCCAACTGGATATTCTGAGCCTGCAGTCGTTGATACCGAAGGATTTAGCATAGGAATATACTTAGAACACATTACTGAAACCCTCCCTGCTGGAACCCACACTATCACAGTTATGTGGTACTGCGAATATGCGGGAGGTGGTTCCGTTAGTCTTGCTGCTTCTAATAGTGGAGTCCCTACTGAACGCACGCTAATCGTTCAAGAAATAGCTAGTTAGAAAACAAATTTCATTTTTTTTTATATTTTTTTTATAAACTCGATAATCGTATTTCCAAAAAAGTCCCCCGTTTTCCTTGTTTTCTGAAACCCGTGTTTCGAGTAAAAACGCTGCGCTCTTTGCAAAATTTCGGTTGTATCTAAACTAATAACCAAACAACTGTGTTTTTTTGCCTCCTCCTCAACTTTTTTAATAAGAAGAGAAGCTGGACTATTTTTTCCTTGATATTGAGGTAATACCGCCATTCCTCGGATGTGTGCTTCGTTCTTTGTGACTTTTTGCCAACCAATTGTGCCAATTATCTCTTGTTTATCGTTTACCGCAATAAAAATCGTAGAATTATCTAATCGATTTTCTATCCCTTCTTTTGAGGAAATAGTATCGTTAAATGCCTCATTAGTGTAAAACGATCGGTACTTTTCGAACGCAGCTGCTATAACTCGATGGATTTCGTAAGCATCTTCCTTTGTAGCTTCTCTTATAATAAATGTCATTATTATATTTTCAGTTCTCTCCTCTTAAAGTTCATAAATTCCCGATAATTGTTAAACAATGTATTTTAGTTTAGTATCTTACTTTTCGTATTCCTTTATTATTAGTAAAGAAATTCTTTAATAGATTGGAGATCATGAGGTTATCAAATTCATTAAAAATATTAGAGTTCATTCAAAATTCTTAATAAACATTGTTTACACGAAGGTTGCATCTTATGTGCCTTATTCGTGAAGGTTAAAACCAGTAACCTCTATCGAGTAGGTGTTGAAACCGTCCCCGACTACTTTCCTGCAAGGTTGCCGTGTTGGTGCGATAAATTTTACCAAACGGGCTTTCAGTTCTTCCTTCCTCTCGACACGAGAGAGTTTATCAACAATTGAGGGAACTCCTTGGATCCAAACTTATTTTCCAATGAAGGTTGCACATCAAATTCTTTAACTCTGTATCACCCTTAATTTTATTCATTCTTAGATTGAAATGGATTACTTTTCAATTTAAATCAAGCCACTCTTTAAATTTTTAATATAAGCAATAGAGGAGATGATCCACCATAAATTATTTAAAATAAACAATTAAATTAGAATAAAAATAAATTACTTGTAGGTAATATTCATTCGCTAATTAAAATTTTCTCACAATAACCTATGCAAACTCCAACCATACCAATAAAGCAGGAACCATTTACCAGAGTAAACGATTCAATTATCTTAATACACCAAGACTCAATGAAGAACATGAATTTTAACTCCTGTAATTGTTATGTAGTTAAAATCGAAGATGAAGATTTCGCTGTAATTGATCCAGGGTGTTCAAAAAGAAAATTCGTGAAGGCTCTCAGAAGTAATAAGATTGCTTTTAATAACATAAAATATGTATATCTCACACATGGACATAGCGATCACTATTCCATATTAGACTTTTTATTGGAAAAAAATCCCAACATAGAAGTATACATTCACGAATTAGATAAAAAACTGGTAGAGGACAGTCGAACTTATTTCGAAACTCTGTTCAATTTAGATTTATTAGGGAACAACGCCAAATACATTGAATTTCTAAACGCTGTTGATTACTACTCTGGCTATAAACCGAATCAAGAAATAAATCCATACTTTAAAACAATATTTGATGTATGGAATGTGAAGGATCGGATTGTACACCACATGTTAAAAGACGGAGAAATGTTACCTGGATTTTTAGAAGTAATTCATGTGCCGGGACACACTAATGGAATGTGCTTTTTCTATCATCACATTTACGAAATTCTATTTTCAGCCGATATCCACCTTAGTCCAATTGGGGCAAGTATGGCAGGGATAAATTTGGATATCAGGCTATTCAAGACCTCTACGCATCTATTGGCCGATCTTATTGATAACAAACCAGTTGTCTCAATTTTATCTGGACATGGAAAAAATCCTATTGATTCGGACCTCCATTCACGAGTCACAAGGTTTTATAATAGTATCACCGAGAAGGAATATCAAATTAAAGAAATCTTAAAGAACACTTCGGGACTTTCTCTAAAACAAATCACAAAGGAAACATTTAAAAAATTTCTTAAAAGGATCAAGAGATTTTCGGAAAACCAAGCGTTTAAAGATACCATCGTAATAGCTGAAGTGTTAGAACTCAATACTAATCTTAACCTCTTAAAAGAATTAGAGAGATTAGACTTAGTGTATCAAGAGGAACATGGAGAAGAAACTTTGTGGACTCTAAAGTAGCTTAATTTGGGTCGTAAGGCTAGTGTCTATTGTAATTTTAGTGGTTCTGTCTACTATACACACTTCATTTGGCTCTATGCTTGTAACGACGAATTCTATTTCTTTAGAAATCTCCTTCGAGATTGTTATAAGATCGTACAAGGTTATTGGATAACCTTCCAAGTTTCTTCTAATAACTCTTGGAAATTTTCGATTTACACTTAAATTTAATTTGTATGGAGCCAATGTCACTTTTTTAGCGTTAAACACCTGTGGATTTCTGACTTTAAGTATCTCTCCGTATTCAGCTTGGCAATTAGTGAGCGTTCGGGCACTCAGCTTAACACAACCTTTTTGGAAGTCCTCGTTTCGATCAGGGAACACAATACCAGCAGATTTGAATCGCCCTTCTAACTCAATTACATCTTCGGGATTAAGTCCAATTTTCTTCATGTCTTCTGGGTGTAAACTTACAGTGTATATATCCTCTTCCTCCTCATCCAATTCAACGGATTTCAAGTACAATACCTCTAATAAATCCACAGGATTAGAAATCTCTCCGCTATCTTTTTCGCTCATAATCAGAAGGAAATAGAAAACAAATACTTAGTTAATGAATAATAAGGATTATTTAAACGTTAACAGTCTTTTTATTTCGATTAATCTTGATTTTATAAATTCAAATCCTGCATTTGTTTTATACCTAAATGCTAGCTTTTGACATAATTACTTACTATCCCTTCCTCTATCCAATTATAGTGGAACATGGCTTCTTTTATGTTCCCCTTTTTAATTAGACCTAACTCGCTAAGCTCGACATCGAAATCGTCTAAATTTATGTCTAAATCGTTTAAATGAGTGGCGTAAAATGAAAGTACCCCATTTGGCTGTAATATTCGATGCAATTCTTTTAGAAGTGTACTTCGCTCGCTTTTTTCGATCAAGTGGAGGACATCGTAGAGGAGTATCATATTAAAATAGTTTGCTTCGAAAGGAAGATACACCTCTCCTTCCGTTTTAATAAGTTTTACATTGGTAATCGACTGCTCCTCAAGCTTTTCGCTTAGTAGAGAAATCTTTCCTCCTTCCTTATCCACTGAAGTGACTTCTCCCTCTAGACCAACGATTTTAGAAGCTACGATGGTGTACATTCCAGATCCACTACCAAAATCTAGAACGTTAAAACCTCGATTCATTCCAAACTTCTTTAACGTACTATTCCACCTTTATCAAGCCACTCTTCCACATTCATGGTAAACACACATCTTGTTTGCAAAATACCTAAAAAAACAGAAATACTATGTATAAATCAAATCGATAAACCTTATACTTTTTTGCTTTGTAATTTTTCATTGAAAATGGTACAACGATTGGATTCTGAGCGAATGATTCGAATCTAACCTTTTAATAATATTGGTTTGGTAATACAACTAAACAAACTCTCGTAAACAAATCAAAATCCTTGAAATTGTTTACTTTTTCGAATTAAAATTCCTAAGATTAAAATTGCTTATTAAATTAATTATTTTTAGTACACAAATTCGTAGTACTAGATAAATTAGTAAAATAGAAAACTACAAACAATACGTACAAAAAAATACTTATATCAAACCAAACTAAATTTAAACAGAGAGGTAATTAACGATGTCAAAAGAGTCAAATAGTGTTTTTGTCGGGCGCCGTCCTACAATGAATTACGTTATGGCTGCTATGATGATCCTTAACAAAGGTGAAGACTGTACCATCAAAGCGCGTGGAAAAGCAATCTCTCACGCCGTTGATGTGTGCGAAATCTTAAAAAATCGGTTTTTACAAGGGACAGAATATAAGGACATTATAATTAGCACCGAACAGATTGAAGGAGAAAATTTAATTCCAAGAGGATTAAATCTCTAAGATGGCCAGACGATAAATGTTTCTTCGATGGAAATCGTTCTAGCACCGCCGAAGTAAAATCTGCATCGGTGATACACTAAATATCCTACTTTTTTCTTTTTCTAATTGTTTTTTATTCATTTGTAACTAAATTCAAAATTACAATTTTTCAATGGTTTTAAATATCTCTGTCCAAGTTTTTACCCTTATGACATTTTTCTCGCATACACTATCCCGATTCCAAGGTTGATTAAATAATAGTAAATACCGTTCCGAAAGACAATTAATAGATAGTACTAAATTTGGATTATAAATTTAAATTAATAAGAGATTTTCCACAATTAGGACAAAATTTTTGTGGAGTCTTAATTAACTCTCCGCAGAATGGACAATATAGCGGTGTATCCATTATTGAAATTCCCCCTCTCGCAGTTTCTCGAGATGGTTCACTAGTAGGATAATATTTTGCTGCAAATTTTTGATTTAATTCTTTTTGTGCTTTTAATTTTGTGTAAAGAGTCGTTAAAAAGCAGAGTATCAATGGAGAAAAAATGATATCGAATAAACCGTTTAGAATTTGAAACAGAAAACTCGTTAAATAACTTCGGGGGTACGGAAAAAGTAAAGCGACATTAAAAATCATCCTGTATATAAGATCGATAAAAAATATAAACAAGAACTCAATAATTAAAATTCCAATGAGACTCCAAAAAGCACCTTTTGCTATTAATCGAGCTTCAGAAATTGGTTTTTCGATGTTATTAATATTATAGGTAAATACTAGAAAGATACAGAAGCTATAAATTATAATTGAAGGTATAAAAAGCAAAAATAATCCACTAGATATACCCACTCCGATGAGGAGTATCACTGTAAGCATTCTTTTATTAATAGAAGATTTAACAGAAGAGAAAAAGTTTGCTTCTCCATCAAAGTATTTCTTATATAGAAATGTACTGACCAAACACATTGATATTACTGTAATTATGCCACTTACTCGCCCACTAATTAAACCATTAAGGAAGACTAATATAACCCCTAATAAAAAAAATGTTCTTATATCCGAGAATTCAGATTGTAAAGTTGAAATGTCTTGATTACTACTTATTCTATTAAGAATATCTGACCCAAATTGCATTACAAAATTTTCAAATTCGGTAAGAAATACAACTTTTAGGAAAATGGAGAAAATCCCCAAAATTCCAAAAGGAAGGATTAAATAACCAAAGTTTTCGATATATAACTTAAAACCGTCCTTAATTATAACAATAAATCTCTTATTAGCAAAGTTCGATAACTTTTCTGGATTGTCTTCCATACGCTTAATTAAGACAAAAGGTTATTTAATATTTCTTATCAAAGGTCTATTGATTGTGGATTTCATCCAAAAAGTACAAAGAGCGAAACATTGGGACAACTATTTCGTTTCAACTTTATTTATTTCGGTAAGACATTAAGTAATTCTATTTTTTTCTTTTTTTCTAATTAACTTTTACAGTTTTTCAATAAACTTTTAATTAATAATCGGGGTTATATGCTTAACTCTATTTTGCATTATTTGATAAAATAGCAGTGATCGCAATACCCATCACCTTGCATAATTACTTTTGACCGCTTAAAACCAATTTTTGGGTTATATCCCTCTACAATTGCAGGATCACTCATGCAATGGTAATAATATATCCATTTTTCAATTCCCTTTGCCTTAGCCCAATCTGCTAAAGGACATTTTGTAACCCTAATTTCTACAAAATCTTTTTCTTTTTTTTTGAAAAAAAACTTAAAATCCATGTCTTTAAGAGGTTCCCAAATAAAATCAATAATTCCTTGAATGTTATTCATTTTTCCTCTTTTTAAATCCTTTTTTGCTATTCGTGAAGACCAATCCATTAGTTGTTTGCGACGCATGGCAAGATATTCTTCCTCGAATTTTTCTTTTCCAAGAATATTATATAATAATTCACAAACAGACGCTTGATCTAGCATTAATCGTCGTTCATAAGTCATTTGTTGTTGTTTCAATTTAGCTTTCAAAACTTCATTTTCAGATTCCATATCAGATTTCATAATAATCTATTAGATTTTAAAATTATATAAATTTTAAATCAACATCATTGTATGAGAAATAACAATGATCGCAACAATCGTCGCCTGATATAAGTACTTTTGAGCACCTAAAGCTGATATTTTACAATTTAAAGTACGATTATTGAAACTTCACGGTAAGTTTTTACTTTACATGCATAATTTTTTATAAGATTATTTCTTAAATTTCTGTAGACTAAAATGAGGGATTATCTGTGAAGAAAGGAAATAAAATTAAGCTAATCTTAACACTAATCATTTGTATTTCAGGATTAATTATCCCATCTTTATTACTCGGTGAGATAAATTTCTTGGGTTTAATTTCTTTTGGCATTCTGGGAACATTTTTTATTTGGGTAATTCCAGTGGTTTTTAGTGTAGGAGATCTCTTTAAAACAGGTGAAATTCGTAAAAAGAGTTCAAAACTTTGCTTGAAATGTGGAACATCTATTTCAATTGATTCTCATGTATGTCCTAACTGTGGATATCACAACAAATTTTGGAAAACTATGATATTTTATCTATTACAAAGAAAATAAAAATGTCTATTCCTTATCTCAAAAACTTAGCCCTATGAAAAATTCGATGTATTAAAATCTTTAAAAAAAGCTCAACTCAACTTTAGAACAAGATATTCACGAGTTAAAAGAAGAACTGAATCGATTACGAGAAAAAATAAAGAATGAAAATTCGTTGATATTTCATCGGTTACAAATGTAATTTAAGAAAGATAAAATATTTTTTAGCTTATTTCTTCTAATAATTATTCCCTACGAATTTCCTTGACAATATTACCATGGAATTTATTCTTAAAATGATTTTAAAAACTTCACATAAAGTTTTTCGAAACTTTCCTTGGTTTTCTCTATTTAAGTGATAGAAAAGAATATTAAGCAAGAAATATTTGTCTAATTTAATCGAAATTTAAAACAGTTAAAAGAAATCGCATTTACTATTAATACTTAAAACTCAAATGAATTTAGAAAGAAAATGTAGGTCAAATATAAAGCGAACCTACATATTTTATTTTATTTTAGGAATACACACTGTTCGTGGTGTATATGTACCATTTCTAATGGATTGGGGCGGTTTAAACTTTTTTGAAATAATGATTTTACAAAGTTTTTTTACCTTTTGTATTTTTCTGCTCGAAATCCCAAGTGGAGCTATTGCCGATTTTCTTGGAAGAACTAAAGGCTTAAGTTTAGGAGCGGCGATGGTATCGTTAGCAGCTTTACTGTATAGTATTATCCCTAATTTTTTCCTGTTCTTGTTAGCGGAAGGCGTTTGGGCGTTTGCAATGGCGTTGATTTCAGGTACGGACGAAGCGTTCATGTATAGTAACCTCAAACACCTCGGGGAAGAAGAAAAACTACCTAAGGTGTTAGGAAGGATTCAAACAATATCATTGATTGCTTTAACGATTTCAGCGCCCATTGGGTCAATTATGGCTCAAGTGATTTCACTTCAATTTACTATGAACTTTTTGGCTATTACTTTTTTCATTGCATTTATTGCGTCCTTATTTCTGTATGAACCTCCATTAGAAAACGGAATGGCTTCGAAAGACTACTTACACATAATTAAGTCTGGCTTTAAAGAACTAAAAGAAAACAAAATTTTGAGGATCTTGTGTTTTGATAGGGTTCTTATCGATGTATTAGTATTTTTTATGTTCTGGCTATATCAACCTTATCTATCGGCGATTCAAGTTCCAATTTTCATGTTTGGATTTATCACTGCAATGATGAATATTATTAACGCCGTTTTTATGAACCTTATACCCAAAATGTCTAAAAATTTCAAGAATCAAAGACTTTTTCTGATTTTAGTTGATATAATCATCGGAACAGCATATATAATTTTAGGATTAACGACAAACATTATTCTTGGCATAATCATTCTTTTAATTATCGTAGGTTTTGGCTATCCGAGAGCACTAATTTATGTTAATGGAATAAACAAACAAGTAGAATCAGACAACCGTGCAACTGTTTTAAGTACAGTCAACATGTTTGGAAGCCTTGCAAGGGCTATTATTTACCCTTTTATAGGGTTAATAGTAATGTGGAATGTATTTGCAGTTTTCATCGTAATCGGAATCCTTATAATTCTTTTTGCGTTATCAACTAGAGTAAAAAAGGAATATCTATAACCTTCTTAACTTGGATGACTTATTGGGAAAATAATGGCTGAATCAAACTCGAAGGAAACAAGAAAACAGGAACTCGTTGCTTACTTTTTATTAATTATAACAGCAATTATTTGGGGGGGTACTTGGCCTATAGGGCGATGGCTTGTGTCCGAGGAGGTTGGAGGAGAGACCATAAGTCCCTTGATGATAGCAGGGATTCGATATATTCTAGCAGTAATTTGTTTTTTTATAATCCTAAAATACAAAGAAGGCAATTTGAATTTTCAATTCGCAAGGAAAAATTGGAAATATATTACTATAATGGGTTTGACTTCCGTATTACTATACCAAATTGGGTTTCTTTTTGGGGAGTTGTTTACTTCTGCTAGCGACGCAAGTATTTTAGTTACTACTAACGCAGTTTGGGTAGTCATTCTCTCCAGCCTATTTTTAAAAACTGAGCCGTTTTCTTGGAAAAAACTTACTGGAACTGTCTTAGCGTTTACTGCTGTCGTTTTAGTCGTTGGATTCTCCCCAAATGTGGAAGTTCCTAATCGAATTCTTGGAGATGTCTTGATTTTGATGGCTGCTCTTGCGTACGCGACTTATACAATAACTTCAAGGTATTTCTTAAACAAGACAGGAGAAGATACTGACTCATATCAGCCCACTTCGTTATGGATGATAACTTGGGTATCCTTATTTGGACTTTTTATGATACTTCCCATAGCTCTAATTTTTAGTCCTGAATTTTTAAATCCATTAGAATATCTCGCAATACATCCTCGCGTGTGGGTTGGTGTCGCGTACTTAGCGTTTCTATCCACTGTTGGAGCGTACACTTTTTATTTAGAAGGAGTCAAGCGCTTAAGTGCTACTAGAGCTGCGATTTTTCAAACTTTAGTGCCACTAACTGGTGTCATTCTTTCTGCTATTTTTTTACAAGAACAATTTGATCTGTTTATTTATCCTTTTGCCTTATTTCTGGTAATATTGGGAATAATCCTAGTAAATCGTAAATCCTCTAGTAATAAGAAATCAAATTTAGAATGATTTGAGAATATAAATCATAGAAAATTAAGATTTGGGCAAGAATCCTTTTAACTTAAAAAAGTCAGATTTAAGCCAAAAAAAATAAGGTTTTTTATTTAACTTTTTTAGTATTTTCAATTAAATCTCCATTTCAATATGGCAGATCTCAGCAGCTTGTAGCCGATTTTTTAATATTAATGGATCCACACCCTTTATATATGATATCGCTCCAGTTAATATTCCTCCAACTGGGCAAGCAGTGTTACCTTCTAGATCGTATCCTCCGATGCGTTTAGGACAAATTTGGCACTTTTGTACGGTAACTCTAACATTATTATTCTCAACTTCAACATCTAAATCTTCTGCTAAATTTATAACTTCCATTAATGCATTGATTATAGTCTCGTCGTTGTCTCTAACATTCACTAATTTTTTTTCCAACATCTCTTTCATAATTTCTCGACCTATCCAGACACTCAATGCATCCATAGCATCTTGAGTTGAAACATTAATGTTTTGATTGAATATTAAATCCCTTGTTTTAATTAAACCATAACCTAACCCTATTATTGCTTTATTTATAAAGTTTTTATCAACAAGCCCCGTTTTTTTCTTAAATATTCTCATTTTTAAAAACCTCCTAAATTAGTTCAAGACGCAGATCTTGCTCTCCTTTTTGGTTATCGACTACTTTTAATATTAATTTACTTATTATTCCCTTTTGAACATATTTATCCAATATTTTTAAAACGGTATCTTTTTCAATTTTGCGATTTAACGCTTTTTCCAAAAATCCCGCTTTTTTTATAATCTGAGCTAAACTTATTTCTTTATCTTTTGCTATAATTCCCACCAGTTGTTTATCTAAAACATTTGGAAATTTCTCATTATTGAGTTCTGAACAATCATTTTCGCAGTAAAACATTATTCGCTCATCTTTAGGCAGATTTAGAATAAATTCAGGGGTGATTTGCTCAGCTTGATATTCTTCGGAAGGTTCTTCATTATTTGTTTCTTGAAAACTACTCGCTACGGGGTGAATTCCGCGTACGTGATAGTTTGCATCAATATATGCTATTAAATGTTTGTTACAATGTTTAATAAGAAAACCTACCGGAAATCTCGTCGAATTGCGTATGATTTGAGTATCGATACTAAATGAAACTTGCTTATGGCATATAGGGCAAATCGAAGTTAATGTTTTTAAATTTTTTTCGATCATTTGGTCATTAGATACCATTTAAGTTATTAGATAAATTTATAAAAAGGTATTATACTATAAATTAAAATTCATATTTAAAATCTTTATTTCTATTTTCTCATCTGAGAATGCGGAATTTAAATTGGAATAACTAACTAATAGGATTTCATTAATAAGCAAGTAATTATAAATATCCCTATTTCCTTCTAATTCTATAGGTTAATATATTATTCTTCTGTCCGAGATGCTCTTTTGTCCTAAATGTGGAACACGAAATAAGTCTTTTTATAAATTCTGCTATAGATGTGGAAATAAGTTAAAATTCAATTACGAAGACATCAAACCTAAGGAAAAAAAAGTAATTGAATTTAAAGTTAACAATTATATTACTTTGAAACTCGAGAAAAGCAAAACCGTTATTTATGTAAATAAGGAAAAATTTCTTCAATGCAAATACTTGTTAATAGAAATCCCGAAAGAAAGCTTAAACGAATACGATAACATCGATTCTATCGACGATGTGAGTGAGAAATTAGATCATTCGCTTGAAAAAAGTCAATATCGAAATTTAACTCCTGAAATAGAATTCTGGGGACATTGTTCGAACTTACAAACTTGGGCAGAAAATAACTATGATACCACCTTACTTCATAGTAATTTAGCATTTCCTCTCTTAAAGAAGCTTACGGATGTAGGAGATCCGAAAGCTAAACGAGTGTTTAAGGATGAAGTAGCGGAACGATTGACCAGTGGAAAAACGGTTGTGGCTCAATATTTAATTCAAGATAACTACATTGAGTATTTTAACGAAGAAGAAACAGATTTCCTAATGGATTATTTTTTCGAGAATATAAGAAGTGAATTCGTCAAAGAACAAGGAACTAAACTTGATCATGGTGATATTTTTGCTTTAATGAGCCTTATCCAAGAAAATTTAAGGTACTCTAAGATCCTATTACTCGATAATTTAATACCTATTTCAAGTGTTAATAATGTGTCTCAATTAAATTATTCCTTTGAGAGTGGTAGAATTACGGGTATTGGATTTAATAAATGTGGTTTACGGAAATTTCCATCTTCGATTGGTATGCTCTCTCGTTTAGAGAAGATTTATTTAACTAAAAATTTCTTAAAAAGTGTCCCAAATTCGATCGGAAATCTTAATCTTCTTAAGGAGTTAAATTTAAGCGATAATCATTTAAGGAGACTACCCGACACTATCGGAAATTTGCAGAACCTTAAGGAACTACAGATCAACCATAATAACATCAGAATTTTACCCGATACTATTTCAATGTTAAAAAAATTAGAAGTTCTATCAATCTGGGGTAACCAATTAGAAAATTTACCAAAATCTATGGAATCAATGGATTCTTTGAGAGTATTAGGTTTAAGTTTCAACAAGCTAACTGATTTTGATGATGTAACCATAAAACTTGATCACCTTGAAACCTTAGATTTAAGTAATAACAGAATAAAAAACTTAGAAGGAAAACTTGAATCGCTATCCTCTTTAAAATCGTTGTGGTTGAATAACAACCCTCTTAAAGAGCTTCCTGAATCGTTATTAGAGTTAAATTCTTTGAAAGATTTGTACCTCATTAATACTCCAGTTGGCATACTCCCAGACACGAGAAACTTGAAAATAATGGAGGTTTTAGAGCAAAAAGACGCTAACGTGTGGAGATAAGCTACTTTAATCTATCCTTTCTTAAATCTTATAACTTCTAAACTCCTTTGTTATTCATGTTAAAAGCAATTACAGTCGATCTTTGGAATACACTCTTTAAAAACAAATTTTATTCAGAAGAACGTTTCGAAATTCTCACTGAATTTTTAGAAACAAAGCGGATTACTTTCTCCCTCGAGGATTTAAAGAAGGAGTACCTATTCCAATTCAATTTACATGACATAGATATAGAGGTAATAGGTTTTAGACACATATACACCGAGGAACGCCTATTTAAATTGTTCAAGTCTATTTCTATAGATTATACTGAGAACGAGGTAAAAGAGTTAGTAATTAAATTTGAAGAGGAATTGTTGAACAATCTACCAGAGCTTAAACCAGGCGTTAAGGAAACATTGGAGGAAATTTCCAAGAACTACAAAATCGGACTAATTTCGAACACAGGAATAACTCCTGGAAGGGTATTAACTGTTGCGTTAAAAAAATTAGGTATTCACGAGTATTTTTCAGCATTAACATATTCAGACGAAATAGGGTATTACAAACCAAAAGCTTTGTTGTTCGAATCAACCCTTGAACAATTAGCTTGTAAACCCGTTTATGCAGTTCATATAGGTGATAGCCTTGAAACGGATGTTAAAGGAGCTATGGGGTTTAACATGAAAGCAATATGGGTAAGAGATATTTTTAGCATAAAAAATCCGAATATAACTCCAGATTACGAAGTTCAAGAAATACCAGAAATATTACCTATAATTAATGAATTAAACTATTAACGAATATGTTAAAAGCTTGCTGATAATTTCCATTTGTTCTGAAATTGCTTAAATTTCATCTCTATTAGTTTCGATCTTAAATATAATAAAAAATGGACTTACACAACCTTTTATTATGATAAGAAATAATCAAGATAAATTACAATGTTATAGAGAATTAACTTCAAAACATGGATCAATTAAATCACTCTAATAGAGCTTTAAAGGTATTATCTTCTGTAATGGGTTTTATTTCTAGTCTTTACGGGTTGGAACACGGGATTTTTGAAATTCTTCAGGGAAACACTGTACCGGAAAGTCCTCTTATTGATGCTATTGGCCCAGCCAATGAATTCTTCTCAGGTGCAATGGAACCTGCGTTAACAATTATTCCAAATTTTCTAATTGCAGGGATCTTAACCGTTATCTTAGGCATTTTAGGAATAGTATGGTCGATCGCGTTTATCAGGAAGAGATATGGTAGTTTAGGAATGCTAATCATCTCAGTTCTTTTGGTTCTAATAGGAGGGGGTAGCCCCCCAATGACTATTGGAATAATATCAAGTATTCTCGCCACAAGGATAAATAAACCTTTGAACTGGTGGGATAGACATCTCTCGACAAAAACCCAAGAATCCCTTTCGAAAGTATGGCCCTGGGGTCTCGTAATATGGCTAGTTGTTTCGCTTTTTAGCGTAGAGCTAGCGATATTCGGTTGGCCTTTTGCCTTCCTCTTAGAGCTTGACGCTTTTTTCATTTTATTAAATATCATGGGTTTTATAAGCGACATCCCTTTAGCATTTTCTATAATTAACGCGATAGGCTACGATCTTAATAATAAAACGCTGAAAATGGCTCAAAATAACCAATAAATATAATATACGCCACTATACTAAAACCACTTATAATTTAGATTTTACATCAAATTGAATTAGATTATTTAGAATTCGTTTTAGATATCCTTCGAATCGCTGTATTCTTGCTCAGTAAAGCCATCATAAAACAATTTTGTCATTTCTTCAGAAGTATCGAGAAAATGTCTTTTTACTGAATTAAAAATTGTCCCTCCTGAATAATGTACTTATTAAATTTTGTTAACTTTCAGTATTTATTCGTTAAAAATAATTATTTAACTTTCACAAAGTGAAAAAGTAGAATGGAAATTAATCATACTGAAAAAGAGAACGGGTATACTTTATCAAAATCGCTCCGTTACAGTTTCGCACAAGTTGCTGATATAATAGGATATCAATCCTTCACCTTTCTGATATTTACTTTTTATTTTACTATCGTTAGGATTAACATTATATTAATTTCGACAGCATTCATAATTTGGAGTGTGTGGAATTCAGTCAACGATCCGCTATTAGGCACATTATCAGATAGAACCAATACCAAATATGGGAGGAGATTTCCATACATTGCACTAGCACTAATCCCTTACGCATTGGTTACGATGTTATTATTTATTCCTCCAGTTACATTTGGAATTACAGAAGAGATTTTAAATTTCGTGTATTTTTTTGCCATAATATTGATATTTGAGTTATTTTACACGATGTTTTCCCTAAATCAAGTCTCGTTGTTCCCTGAGATTTTTAGTGATATCAAAGCAAGGGCAAAAGCCAATAATGTAAGGCAAACAATTGCAATTTTAGCGTTAATTATTGCCTTTGTATTACCCACATTATTTATTCCCGATTTATCTAATTCTGAGTATTTAATCAATTACCAAATATTTGGGTTAATGCTTTCCATACTTATTTGCGTTTTTGGCGTTCTTTTCTTGAAATTTAGTCCTCGAGAGAAATCAGAATTTAGGGATGATTATAAAAAAGCTCCTCTGTTTTTCCAATCAATCAAGACTTGTCTGAAAAGTAAGTCGTTCCGATGGTATATCCCCACTGAGGTGTGTACCTGGTTCGTTTACGGAACCTTACCTACAATAATTCCGTTGTATGCAAAGTTTGTTCTGGGGGTAGGAGAAGGGGAATCGATCCTTATTGCGTTAATGTTAGGCATCGCCTTTATTTCAGCAGCTATATTTACGAATGTGCTATGGAAACCTGTAATTCAAAGGATAGGGCCTCGAAAAGCTTGGATGTTATCGATGATTATCTGGATTTTGACAATGATTCCCCTCTTATTCATAAGTGATGTAATCTCTGGATTCATAGTGTTTGCGTTAATGGGGATAGGTCTAGCGGGGTCTTTAATGGTTATTGACATAATCATCGGGCAAATTGTTGATGAAGACGAAGTGGATACGGGATCAAGAAGAGAAGCTAGCTACTATGGAGTAAACGCATTGCTATTACGCTTATCTACAGTTTTGGTTTTTCTTGCTATTGGTCCGGTATTTATAATTGGAGATTGGCAAGTGTATGATCCCAACAATATCACATCTGAAATTATCTTTGGTTTACGAGCATTAATTGCGATTTTTCCCATAATTGCTCTTACCATTGGTATTCTTACTATGTATAAATATCCTCTTGATGGCGAGAAATTAAAAGCTGTTAACGAAGAACTCGAGCAACTGCATATTTCTAAAAAAACGAAAACAGAATAAATTGAAAATTATTCAAAATTAACCTTTTTTTTAGTTTCTAAATTAAAACTTTAGTTGGGTTTACGAAGAATTTAATTGAATTCCAAAATTACCCCCTAGAATAAGATTTTCTTATATCAGGGAACATGACTCTATCTAAAAGAGAAAGAGTATTTAAGACTCTTGAACTTGATGGAGAACCGGACATGGTTCCTATTAATGTGTTTGGATTCGAGCACACAGGTACTTCGTTTCAAGCCTTTCGAAGTTCAGAAGAGTACGAAAAAAACAAGACTTGGATACAGCTTAAATCAAACAAGAAAAAATACTATCTCACCGAACCAAGGTTTTGGAATGTCGACATTTTTACCATAGATCCCTTTGGTATAAACAAATTAAAACCAAAGACTAGAAAAGCTCCTGAAGACTATCCCGATTGCTACATCGATGTCATGGACGGCAGAATCTATAAAACTGTTGATCAGATCGAAACAGGCTTATCTTATCAATGGTATGTAGGGGGATTTTACACTACTCCAGAGATTTTACAGGCTCACTGGGATAAATACGGTAAGCCTTCGGAAAACCTTAACAACAAAATCAATTATTCTCCTAAAATTTGGGAAGAATTTGTTGAAGAGATTTCTCCGTATTTCTATCCCATGGTATCTATGCCAATTAATATCACTGAATCTCTATTTAACGGACTTTCTTTGCTACGATTAGCGTATTATATGAGAAAAAATCCACAGTTTATTCATTACATTATGAATGAGTACGCTAATACTAACATAGAAGTAATCAAACGACTTGCTGAAGCGGGTGTAGACATCATCTTCTTTGGGGACGATTTTGGATATAAAGGAAATCCAATATTTTCTCTCAAAAATTTCCGAGAATTTATTCTACCGTATCATAAAAGAATGTACGGTGAGTGTAAAAAACACGGTATGTTGACGGTTCTTCATTCTTGTGGAAAGATCGACGATTTTCTTCCCGATCTCGTTGATATTGGTTTAAACTGCATCCAATCACTTGAAGCTACCGCTGGTGTTGATTTAGCGGGATTAAAAGTAAGATTAGGAGACAAACTCTGTTTCATGGGTGGATTAGATTCAAGCGGAGTACTTACTTTTGGGACACCCCAAGATGTTGAAAAAAATGTGAAAAAGTGCTTAAAGGAAGCAGGTTACGGTGGAGGATACATTATCGGGCCTAGTCACGATATTTTAAACATGCCTTGGGAAAATGTGTTAGCAACACGAGCGGCAATCGAAAAATATAGGAAATATCCACTCAAGGTGTAAATTTTTAATTGTTTTGTGTGAACACAAGAAAAAAAATGAGTTTTTAAAAAAAATTATTTGATTTTGTGGAAGTGATATCGATCCACAACTAAATTAACTTTTCCCGTCTTTTCGTCGATAAACGCTTGACCTTTCATGGTCATGTTTGGAAAAGCGATGGGAATGTGGAATGTCAAGTCTTCTTGACTATCAATAGCAATAGGGTATTTCTTTGGTAAAGGCGCAAATGGTTCTTGAATAGTCGCGTACAATATGGCGTTTTCCAGAGAAATTGAAAGAGTTTGTAATCCTTTGTAAATAGCATACTCCCCTACAAGTTTTTGAAGCGTAGCTTGGACCTTCAAGAGCGGAACTGCTTCGTTTATATCTTTTCCCAATAAAATGGCTAAAATTCCATGGGCTAATGGTCCTAGCAACCCACCTCCGTCCCGATTTACTTCTATAACTACTCCCATTTTAAGCTCAGGGATCATTAAAGCCATTGCTGAAGAAGTTAACGCATTTCCTCCGTGGTGAATTACTTGATACCCGAAAAAATCTTTTTCTATCATCCATCCATAGCCATACCAAGTTTCTCCCATTCCATACGCTGTGTCTTCGGGTATTTTGTTATAGGGACTCCACATTTGATTTATCGATGATTCTTGAATAACTTGCGTCCCGTTAATTTTTCCTCCGTTCATCAAAGTAATGAGATATTTCTGCATTTCCTCGACGGAACTTAATAAACCACCAGCCGCGTACATAAATTTATTTATTGGAGGGGGCGAGGGTCTTAAATTTCCTTTCTCGTCAAGAAGTAAATAACCCACCATGCTGTTTTCATCAGATTCGTAATCTTCTCTTAAGTAAGTAGTCCTGTTCATGCCTATTGGCCTAAGAATATTTTCTCTTATGTACTTTTCAAACGGCATTTCTGACACAGATTCGACGATTAATCCCAAACAAGTAAACATGTCGTTGTTATAAAGAAAAACCTTATCCGGTTCGTCAACCGCTTCGTTAATCGCTCCATTGATGTGAAGCATGTAATCGCTTATATTGCTCATAGGAATTACATGTTCGTTAGAACCTAAACTTCTAACTAAATTTACGATTGTCCCGTGAAGTTCAGGTATTCCTGATGAATGAGAAAGTAGATGATGAACTTTAATAGGGTTCTTTTTATCTCCTAACTTGAACTCAATGTACTTTTTAACAGGAGCTTGAAGCTCCACTTTACCTTGTTCAACTAATTGCATTATTGCAAGGCTAGTAAACGATTTAGAGATCGAACCGATTCCTACAAGCGTGCTAGGTTCCAAGGGTAGATTCCTCTCTAAATTCCGAGCTCCGAAGCCTTTAGAATAGATCGATTTGCCTACTTGAATTACTCCAACCGCTAATCCGGGAATTTTCGATTGTCTCATTAAATCAACAATGAGAGGTTCAATAATTTTGGCTAAAAATTTGCTACTCATTTTTTTCACTTCTTTAACATTGAATAATCTCAATTAACATCAGATTTAAATTTAAAGGGTTCATTTCAAATTTCAAATAAATTGATGTTTAGATAATGGATACAATTAATATATTTTTTAAGAGGATTGAATAATTTGGAAAAGCCAATAGCAATTTTAGGAGGAGGGAACGGTGGACACCAGATGGCGGCTGATCTTACGCTACGCGGATTTAAAACCATATTGTTAGAGCATCCAACTTTTAGAACTCATTTTGAAAACACACTCAAAACTAAGACTATTGAATGCACGGGAATGATGGAAGAGACAGTTGAAATATATAAAGCAACCTTGGATTTCAAAGAAGCTATCGAGGAAGTAGATGTTGTCTTTTTAGTCGTGCCTGCATTAGCTCACGAGTCGTTTTTCGATAGTATAATACCATTATTAAAGGATGACCAACTAATAGTGCTCTGGTCGGCTGATGCAGGAGCATTGAGGCTGGCAAAACGATTGCAAGAAGAAGCTCCAACTAAAAAAGTTCATATTGCAGAGACCAACACACTTCCCTATGGTACCCGCTTAATTGGTCCTTCAAAGTTGGACTTATTCGTAAAGGCAAAGAGGATTTTATTTTCGACTT
>JAHPYY010000122.1 GCA_019058515.1 Promethearchaeota archaeon | reverse complement strand
TCCTATTATTAAGCCCTCGATTAATACCGTAATGAAAATATACGAGTTGGCTCAAGATGAGAGATATAAAGACCTTATGACTGCAACCTCGCATTTAACTGGCAACATTATTAATCGTTTTACCCACATCCATCAATCTAACGATGATTTAATAAAAAAAGTTAAAATGCAGCGACTACTCGGACAAAAAACAGCCTGTTGTTTTCAAAGATGTGTAGGATTCGACACTGCTAACGCTTTATATAGCGTGACCTACGAATTGGATAAAAAATATGGGACTGATTACCATGATCGTTTTAAAAACTTTTGGATTAATGTTCAGAATAACGACCTGATGGTGGATGGAGCGATGACGGATACGAAGGGAGATAGAAGTAAGCGACCGAAAGATCAACCCGATCCTGATGCCTTTTTACATGTAGTTGAAGAACTCGATGACGGTATCGTAGTTCGAGGAGCAAAGGTTCATCAAACGGGTTTTTTAAACTCCCATAAAGCAATAGTTATGCCTACGCTTACTTTAAGACCTGGTGAAGAAGAATATGCTGTTAGTTTTGGCGTAAATACGAATGAAAAAGGTATTACATTGATATATGGGAGACAATCTTGCGACACGAGAAAATTAGAAGAGGAAAAGCTGGATATCGGAAATTTTAAGTATGGTGGTCAAGAAATATTCGTAGTGTTTGACAATGTATTTGTGCCTAATGAAAACATTTTTATAAAAGGTGAGATTGAATTTTCGGGAGAATTAGTAAATCGATTCGCAGGATTCCATCGTCAATCATATGGTGGATGCAAAGTAGGCGTAGGAGATGTGCTTATTGGTGCTTCAGCATTAATTTCGGAATACAATGGTACTGAAAAAGCTTCACATATAAAAGACAAACTTGTTGAGATGACGCACCTTAACGAAACATTATATAGTTGTGGAATTGCGTGTAGTTCCTTAGGGTTTCAAAGAGAAGCGGGAAATTACGAAATGGATATGCTCTTAGCTAATGTATGCAAACAAAATGTTACCAGATTCCCTTACGAAATCGGAAGACTAGCCGAGGACATTGCCGGCGGAATCATCTGTACCATGCCTAGTCAAGCTGATGTTAAATCAGAGGAGATTGGACATTTTATTGAAAAATATCTGACAACCTGCGAAGGTATTTGCGCTGAAGATAGGTATAAGGTATTACGTTTCATAGAGAATTTAACTATGGGAGTAGCTTCTGTAAGCTATCGCACAGAATCTATGCACGGAGCGGGTTCACCGCAAGCTCAGAGGATTATGATCTCGAGACAAGCAAACTTAGAGGATAAGAAAAAGCTAGTTAAAGAGATATTAGACATAGAAAACTAAAATTAATAAAAAAAAATTAGAGACTCATTTCCCTAAGCTTTGTTTTCATTCCCTCAGCTTCCTCTTTAGTTATTTTATACATCGCTAAAAAGATAATCAACCCTATTATATTGATTATCATGGGAATTAGAGACATCTGAAGGTTTAATCCGAATTTTGCAAAAGGTGTATTACTTACCCCAATTGCGGGATTGTATCCCGTGAAACTCCCAACTATCGCAAAAATAAGCGTTTGTAAGAAATAGGAAAACGCGGAAAACACCCGAAGAATGCCGTTATAGCTCCCCTCCTCTCGCTTGCCTGAACTGATCGCAGCGTTATCAAGCCCTTCCGCAAACAATAATCTAAATACCGCGCCGTATGTCGCGCTGTATCCGATACTGGCAAACGCAAATACGAAAATTACTCCGATTAGATCAGTAACAAAGATAAAAAATAAATTACCAAGGATGACAAATATCAAAGCGGCAAGATACGCGTTTCTAACTCCTATTTTCTTGGCAACATATACCCATGCTGGAGCAAGTATTAACCCACCCAATATAAGCATCAAAAGAGGCAACGAGGTCGTAGCGATATCAAGCCCAAGATTATGAATCACAAAGAAATTCAATCCATATAAGGTACATGCTCCTGCGATTGCCCAGCAGAAATTTACCAATACTATTGCCATCCAATTTCTATCCTTAAAGATCCTTATTACCACTTCTTTTACAGACGAGAAACTCTTTTTGTCAGCATCCAAACTCAAGCGCAATTGTTTCATTTCATGTGGTTCCCTTGCTCCAAATAGGAGATATGGAACTAGAAAGACATACGCAATAATAATAATTACTATGGACGCGCTCAACTGACCACTAAGAGAAATTAAAATAGGAATCGTTATGGAATTAACAATTGTGACTATTCCGCCAATTACTCCTCCGAGCCCTGCTACTTTTCTTCTATCTGCAGGGTCTCTAAACATGTCGGGAAGCAATGACGAGTGGTTCACCTCGAATAACGTTAAAAATGACTCGTATATCACCATAATAAGGCTTAACCAAATTGCCGCTAAAATTATGGCGGTAGTAATTGGCAAAAAACATAGAACCAGTAAAATAGGACCAATAACACTCCCTATTAAAATCCAAGGAAAACGTTTTCCAAACCTTGAAGTAAATTTAGTTGAGCGGTCGCTTAAGTATCCAATAATTGGATCGTTAAGCCCATCGATGATAGAGTACACCAAATATATTATTGTTATTATAGTTTGGGGAATTAACAACACAGTGGCGGCAAAATATTGAATCTGCCCCCACATACTAAACATGCTACCAGCGGCTACTCCTTGAAATGTAAAAAAGATAATTCTTTTTTTCGTTATGTTCCAGGAATCTTTTGTTGTAGATTCATCTTCAACCATAATATCTTCTCACACTTACTTTTTATTAATGGTAATATTTGAAAAACTCAACATTAGTGAAATAAAGTATAATCAATTCTATTTCAATTTCTTTTTATTTAAATCTTGTTTTAACGGCAATCAAACTCATGTTTTGGAAGATAAAAGGAATCGAGTTATATTATAGTAATATTGATACAAAATCCTGAATACTGAAACATTTTATCTTATGAAAGTATACATAAAGATGTGAGTAACATTGCAAACTAATATAGGAAAGAATAGACTTCGCAGGTCGATACCCAAAATAGTTATTCGACCTACCATTGACGGTCGAGAAATGGGTGTTAGAGAAGCGCTAGAAGAACAAACTATGGACATGGCAAAAGGTTATGCTGAATTGTTAACTCAAACCTTAAAGCACCCAAACGGCATGGATGTGGAATGTGTAATTGCAGATACAACGATTGGAGGCGTAGCCGAAGCAGTTGAACGTGCGGAGAAGTTTCGAGCGAACAATGTAGGGTTATCGATAACCATGACTCCTTGTTGGTGTTACGGTGCAGAGACAATTTACAATCTAGTCAAAAAATAAATTTAAAGCGAAGAGAATTAAAATTTGGCGTGTTTTATGTAATTCCTACAAAACCACCCGACGAATATCATTTCATCCTGATTTAGGTAAGAACGCTCAATAGACTTGAAATACGACACTCTTACTTTTGCCGGAATGTCGAACATGAGATAATCATTTTTATGTAAAATGTAATTCATAATTAACCGAGTCATGCGACCGTTGCCGTCGGCAAACGGATGGATTGATACGAATCTTAAATGCATTAAACAAGATAATAATACGGGGTGGATCAACTCTTTTTTCTGATCGTACCAATTAAAAAGATCCTTTATTAAATCAAGTAGAAGATGGGGTTCGGGAAAAACTTGTTCGCTTCCAGACACGCTTACATTAGCAGTTCGATACTTTCCCGCTTCATCTTTCATGTAAGAGCTCAGAGAAAACAATGTACTGTGCCAATCCATTACTAAATCTATATTTAGATTGCGATTTGTAGTAAGCATGTCCTGAAAACATTCCCAATGTAGCTGAACCTCGTTTATATCTTTTATTGGTTTGGAAATTTGGATTTCAGAATTTTCCAAAATACGCCCCGTTTCCTGTAAATTCAATTTTGAACCCTCTATTTTGTTCGTATTGTACGTAAACTTTACTCCAAAATCACGAAAGTAATTATCTTTGTAGACTTGAGTCAACCTATTAACCTTGGAATTGTATTTTTTTTTGATATCTTCAATGTTATCCTTCCATAATTGCGTAAATACTTCCCGCACAAATTCTTCTTTGTGTTTTTTTAAAGTATTGTATCGTAATTCGCTCTTGTCCTTACCTAAACTTCGATCGATAAATTTTACTTTACCCCTTTCTCGATAGGAGTGTCTTAAGTAGTAATAGACGGTACCGTTGATGGTTTTATTTACAATTGTTACCATATTTTTATTGATTTAGCATTACTTTTAGTATAAAAGTAATGCACTATATATAAAGGTGTAATACTAAATTTAAAATTTATGATTCAATATATTTCCCAAGATTATCAAAATATAAAGAATAAATGGCGATAAAAATTATTATTCGTGAAGAATCACAATGTTTCAATCTGATTTACCAATTGAGATAGCGTTCTTAGTATTAAATGTAGTTTTTTCATCTATAAAATCACTTCTGATAAGTTTGGCTAGTTGTTTTATTATTCTATTCTACGCAAAACGTAAAAAATGGGATTATTCGTTCAAATATGCTCTAATTTTAAGTCTATGCCTTTTTGGAGTACATTTAATATTTAATTTAATCGTAAATAGAATTCTTGTTCTTTTCTTTCATTTTTACTATCCTTCTTTGAACCTAATTCAATATTATTTGACGTTCTTAATTCAATATCTGGTTTTCTTTCCAATAGCTCTTATTTTGGTTTTGATTATATATCGTCAAAATATTAGAGATTCTTTAGTATTAGTCCTAAGTATAATCTCGTTCGATTTTTTATTGTTTTTTGTTTACTATACACCCAATTTTCTTTATTATGCCTATAGAATTGATTTTAATATCGAAGATGCGGTAATATTCATTTCCCAATATCTTGCAGAATCGATTTTTATAATTCTAATGTTTCACCTTTTATTCAATATTCTGTTTACAAAATATTATGCGGATTATAAGAATTTACCAAATTCGCTTAAAAAATCTTAAGTTTTGAATATTGTGTGGTACTCAATGAGGATACTGATTTATTTTAATATCTATTTCGGTAACCAGACTATAATAATAGGAGGAGTATACGATACAAACTATTACATATCAGTTCAGTTTAACTATTTTGCCGTAATTCTTGAAATCATTCTAAATTCCATTATCGGAGTTTATGTCGCTAATAAATTGTACAAAATGGAGCTTAAAAACTCCGTTTACTTTGTTGTCTTTAATCTAATAGTACAGTTCTGCGCTTTCTTACTTTTATTTATAGGATTAATCTTTATTGGCATTAATGTCATTGATAAATATGAGTATATACTCAATCAAATTGAATACGAGAGTATAGGTGTCAATCAAGCGATTATTGGATTTATTAAAGGTGAGATTTTACTTGCCACCGTCATTTGGTATGTATCAATTTCAATTCCCGTAATCAGCTTCGTTGTAATCGTTAAAACAATAGTTCGTAGAACTAAGAATCGTCAAATTTCGATTAATTTCAAGTGAATTATCAATTTCAGAGTAAATTTAAACTATTTTTTAAAGGAATCGAGACAAAAACAATAAAATCGAAAATGAATGAAAGGACTTATGAACATAAATAATAAGGATGAATGAAATGAAAATCGCAATATTGTACCATAGTAAGTATGGCAACACGCAACAAATAGCGGAATTCTTAGGGCAAGAAATACAAGCTGGTGGCCACGAGGTCCAACTATTCAGAACGAAAAAAACTGAACCGGTAGAAGTTATTGCCTTCCAACCAGAAGCAATACTGGTAGGCGGTCCAACGCATTTTGGTAAACCCGCAGGTCTTGGTAAATTCTTAAAGAAATTAGGAAAGCATGAAAACCAATTAAGTATCCGTATTGCAGCCGTTTTTAACTGCTACACTGGTGATATCGTGTGCGAAATGATAGAGAATCAAATCTCTGATACTTTTCCTCAAATACAAATATTTGAAAAATCTCTCCCGATTTGCACCAGCGCGGATGGAGAAAATTGGAAAGAACTCGCTCTACCAAGCAATTGGAAACAAGTAGCAAGTAATTTTCTCTCCACGTTCTTAAACTCGCTATCATAACTCTTAATCTAACTTTTTTTCAACTTTCTAATTATTAAGTTTGACTAAAAATTAATAAATTCCACTAAACCTTTAAAATGAGCCCCAGTGATTTCCACTCCTTCATCTTTATGCTTTATTATCCAAGATAGTCTTTTCAGTTTCAATTCTTCCTGAATGGATCGCAGCATTATCTTATTCACTTTGATTCCAATCAAGTTCAAGTTTTTTAATTCTTTCAACTGAGATCTACTTTTTTTCGTCCTCATTATTGCCTGAAAATAGGAGTTGGTATGAAACCAGTAAAGTTTACTATTAGGGAGATATCGAGATAACCGCTGCATCTTTTTGATAGATGTGGTTTTACATTCAACCCATATGTCCACCACTTCGCTGAGATCACTCGGGATTTCCGATTTACCGAATACCAAGAGATCAGGACGATAATTGCGAAACTTATAATTGGGTTCCACTATTATCTCATTGATGACATCCCATAAATAACACGCTGAAAGAATTTTTAATAGAATATGTAATAAAGACTCTGAGCGTCCTTTCCTCAGGTGTAATCGATGGTTTTCGCCTAACTCATCACCTATTTCCTTAATTAGATTTATAGAGATCTGGAGAGGAAGCGAAATGTCTTTCATTCGTAATTCGAACCATACAAATAAGTCTATTATCTTAAATAAAAAATCACAATTTTACTTTGTTATAATTTCAAATTATACCTTCGAAACGCAAGATTTTTACCACAAATATATCTAAAATCGAAAGGTTTTAATTGGAACCTGTTATCTTCCCAAACTTCAATCCATAGCTTTTTATCGGTCCTATAATTTTCCTATTCAGTATTATTAATTTTAACACTTTTAATATTAGGAAAATCTTCTTAAAAATTTCTTATTAATGATTCTTATGGCTTATACGCTAGAAAATTTAGGTTTTGACTTATTATTAATGTTACTTGTATACCTCTATGTCTTCGCTATGATACTTCTTCCTATGGCGCTTAAAAAAAAGGATAAAATATCTAAGTTCATTGCTCGAAAAATGGTTCATTTTACCGCTGGTCTTGCGGTGTTATCTTCTCCTTTTTTCGCATCACCTTGGTTTGCGGTTGTTGTTGCAGGAAGTCTGTCGGTTTTTACGCTATTAAGTTCCAAAAAATCGAAAGTAAAGGTTTTAAAAGAGTTATATGATACTATTGGAGAGGAACAAGAAGAAAAAGTCGGTTATCTTCAGGGTCCGTTCCACTACTGTCTTTCCATTACTGTTCTCATAGCTTTTTTTGTTATCTTTGCTCCAGACAAACTTTACTTTCCCATTGCAGGTATATTAATAATGATTATCTCTGATACATTAGCATCTTTAGTAGGAAAGAATTATGGAAAAATTAAAATCAGACTTTCTTGGACTAACACCACCAGAACCGTAGAAGGCTCTACGACATTTTTTATTTCTGCATTTATACTCTGCTTCCTTTCCTTCTTGATTTTTGGATTAGTAATTCCTATGGCACAACACCCATTTAACACTCTTGTTGATGTATTAATTGTAGCCTTGGTTACCAGCGCTTTAGCAACTGTTATCGAATTAATTAGTCCCTCAACTTGGGACGATCTTTTAGTTCCAATATTAAGTACGTTGATTATCTACCTACTTTCTTTTATCTTTCTTTAATTCCCTAATGACAAAAAGAATAAGAATTGTATGCGAATTTTTTTAAGTTTTACATTAAATACCTAAACAGATAATAACAGTAAATAAAAGGATTGTATGCAAAATTACGATGTTGTAGTTGTAGGGGCTGGAACGGGAGGAACTGTTGCTGCGCGATTTTGTGTAAAGAAGGGGCTAAAAGTTTGCTTAATCGATCGCAAACCTCGTAAGGAAATCGGAAATAAGATATGTGGGGACGCGGTAGGCGAGGAAATCTTTGATCTTTTAAACATATCGCATCCAAAAGGAGAGGAGCTCTCGTGTAATATTAAAGGAGCGAAATTGTATTCTCCCAACCAAAAAAAGTGTATTACGCTTATCGATCCTAAGCAAACAGGATATGTAGTAGATCGAATTGCGTTTGGACAACGGCTCTTAAACGAGGCGCTCGACGAAGGCGTCGAGTCGTTCATGGAAGAAACCATGGTTTTAGATTACATTTATAAAGACAAAATAATTTCAGGTGTAAAGGTAAAATCTCGGGGGGAGTCTCAAGAATTGCATTCAAAGCTGGTGATCGATGCATCTGGATTATATTCTCCGCTGAGGAAGAAAAGTAAGCATCCTCTAATCGAAAACGATTTTGATAAAGACGATGCAATCCTGTGCTATAGGGAGATTGTCAATTTCCCGGCTCGAGATGTAGAAGTAATGGATCCAAAGTATATCTCCATTTATCTGCACCCTGAGAGAGCACCCGGCGGATATATATGGTATTTTCCGAAAGGTGAACATTCGATAAACTTAGGCTTAGGAGCCTATATGAACTACAAAGGCAAGGTAAAAGACTTTTATCACGAGTATGTGTTTAAAGAATTCGTTAAAAGTACGAATATCGAGATAAAATCTTCTGGAGGGGGTGTAGCTCCTGTGAGAAGACCACTATGGACATGCGCCGAAGACGGAGCTATGTATGTTGGAGATTCGGGTTTTCAAGTTAATCCACTGCATGGAGGAGGTATAGATCCCTCCATGAGAGCTGGATATTACGCAGCGGAAACAGCGCTAGACGCGATTGAAAAGGGAGACTATTCCCTTGATACCTTATGGAATTATAACGAGAAAATAATGAAACGATTTGGAGGGGAATTCGCGGCGTTAGACTTGCTAAGAAGGGTACTGCAAATCCTTTCAAAGGAAGAATTGAATTTTGGTCTAGAAAAAGAATTGCTAAGCGGTGAGGAAATACTCGAAATCGCGTCTAAAGGAAGTTTAACGTTGTCATTTGGAAGGATCGTTTCTAAGGCATTTAAAGGCATATCACATCCAGATTTGTTGTTAGATTTGAATTATTTACGATTAAGAATGGAAGAAATTAAGAAACACTACAATAATTTTCCCTCAAATGTGAGAGATTTCGAAGAATGGAAAAATAAGTGTAATTTAATATATCACAAGATTCAAAGATTAATTATTGACCCGAAAAAAACAAAGTGAACTAATATGGTAGATGTTTTAACGAACGAATCTCTTAAGGAATCAACCTATGAATATATCATCAATAAAATTAACAAAGACGGTGCTTTGCATTTTTCGCTTATAGATCCCGATCCACTGAACCAAAGTCCTGCAAAAGCAGGTAAACTTGCAAGATGCGCGGAGGAAGCGGGTACTGACGCAATACTCGTCGGAGGCTCCACTGCCTTCGATCAAACATTCGTCGAAAAAACTATTGATGTTATTAAACGGGAAGTTAAAGTTCCCGTGATTATTTTTCCAGGGGGAATCGCAAATGTGTGTTCTAAAGCAGACGCTATTCTCTTTATGTCACTGTTAAATTCCGAAGATCCCTACTTCATAATCGGACAACAAGCGCTTGCCGCCTACATGGTTAAAATGGCGTGTTTAGAACATATTTCGATGGGTTATCTCATCATAGAACCTGGGGCTACCGCGGGATGGATTGGTAAAGCGAAATTGTTACCCAGAAATAAACCTAAACTAACGGCCGCTTATGCTCTTGCGGCTCAAATGTTTGGATTTAAGTTAATTTACTTAGAAGCGGGTTCGGGTGGACAGAGTATCCCCCTTGAGATTATTAAGATGTGCTCAACTGTATTAGAAATTCCCATAATCGCGGGAGGAGGCGTCCAAACCAAAGAGGATGCAAGAAAGTTCGTAGAATCGGGCGCGGATATCGTCGTAATGGGAACTTTCATTGAAAATAATGTCCTAAAGGATAATGGTACATCCTTAAAAGTAATAATCGACGAAATTAAAGACGCTGGAAGGGATTGTAATAAAAGCTATTGTAAAAAATAAAACAAACTTAACTTAAGAATGATTAATAATGACTGAAATCTCATTTAAAAGTCGATTATTGGCTTCAATTGAAGTATTACGACCCATTAACTGCATAATGGGGAGCTTGACTGTCATCATCGGAATTTTAAACACAAGAGGCGTTTCAATCGAAGTATTATTATTTAACATCATAATTGGTATATTAACATATTTCTTTATCGCCGGATCCGGTATGGTAATCAACGACATTTACGATTTACCTATTGACAAAGTTAATCGCCCTGAAAGACCTATTCCTAGGGGAGACATTACAGTAAAACACGCTTGGATTATTTTTACATTAACCTACGCAATTGGAGTTTTGCTTTCAATAATACACAGTTTAGTTTTAAATTTAGGAGTTTTAAATGTAATTCTAGCGATATTTTTTGGTTTCATAGGTTGGGTATACGCAAAATGGGGAAAAAAAAGTGGCTTTCCTGGAAATATTGTAGTTTCTCTCTCTTTTTCAATTGGCTTAATTTACGGTGCGGTTTTAAACAGCTCAATCATCCCAATATTTATCTACTTCTTCTTCTTAACCTCATTTTTCTTGCTCCTATCTAGAGAAATTATTAAAGGATGTGAAGATCTTGAAGGTGATAGAGAAGAGGGAGTTAAAACCTTAGCGATTAAATTAGGTACAAAGAAAGCGTCGTACTTCTCGTTAGGATTCGCCATCTGCGCTATAATTTTCTTTGTACTTCCCGTGTTTACAAATATTATAAACCGGATTCTATTCCTTGTCTCGATGTTCTTCGGTTTAGCCATAGTTATCCTTGCAGTTATTAATATCATAAAGAAAAATTTAGTTAGAGAAGATTTTAAGAAAATTAGTATGTTTCTCAAGCTTGGAGCGTATTTCGGGCTAATTTCCTTTGTCTTAGCTAGTATCTAGACTATTTCTATTATTTATTTTCCAATAAATAATATTGAACAACGACTATATCTTAGTAAATTCTTTTTCCCAATCTTTTTCAATGTAGCATTAATAAACTAAATATAGAGATTAGTTAAAGAACGGGATTTAGTGGTTAAATGAATCAGGAAAAATTTGCCAAAATTGTCAACTCGCTGCCAATACCTCGTAAAATTCCAATTAGTGTAGCTTCAGGGGTTGCAGTAATTCTAATATTTTGGGGTTTCACGATAACTTCGTTGTTATTCTTCCCTGGTTACAACCCACTATTTAATTGGATGAGTGATTTGGGTAATTCAATGCTAAATCCACTTGGAGCTAAGTTTTTTAACATTGGTTGTATTTTATCGGGAATTGCGTTAGCCCCGTTCTTTTTTGGCCTTTACGAGTGGTATATAGGAGGAAAACGAAATAAACGCTTGACTATTTTAACCCAAATCTGTGGCGTATTTGCTTCACTTTCAATGGTCATGATTGGTGTATTTCCTGAAGACATATTAGCTTTACATATCTTTTGGGCGATGATTTTGTTCACACTAACAATTTTTACATTTATCCTTCCTTCTATTGCGTTGTACAAGTTTAAATTTACTAGAAATATAGCTAGATATGGTATCATTGCAACTACAATTAATATGATTCTGTGGGTTTTCATAACTCCTATTCTTGAGTGGATAACGATCATTTTCTCTTTTGGGTTTATTATACTAATAATCCATAGCATGTATAAGCGTATTGAAAAATTTAGGTTTATTAGAGCAAATTTAAAGCAATATAAGACTAGAACTGGAAAGAAGACTAATAACGAATAAAAGTAAATTTCCTTATTTTAAGAAATATAAATTTGATCTGGTCTCTCTGTTATAATCTTAATTTATATAAACATTATTTCTCTTTTTTAACTAGGATTCAAACAACATGCAGCTAAAAAATACAACCTTACTGAAGCTAGAAAAGTTATTAGAGTTTTTAAAAGGAAAAAAAGTCATAGTGGCATATTCAGGGGGCGTAGATAGCTCTTTATTAGCGTATTTAGCATCACAATATTCTCAAAAAACTCTTGCTGTTTCAGTCAAATCCAACTTCATATCGAAAACAGAAATTTCTGAAGCTACGGAATTCGCTAGACAATACGATATTCCCCATAGAATACTCCAGGTTGATTTGTTGGAACACGAGATAATAAGATCGAATCCCAAAAACAGGTGCTATTATTGCAAAAAAGAACTCTATTCAAAACTTATTAAAATTCAAGAAGAAATGGGTCTTGATGTCATATTGGATGGTTCAAACACTGATGATTTAGAAGATTTTAGGCCTGGAGCTCAAGCAATAAAAGAGTTAAATATTGCCACTCCGTATTTAGACAGTGAGATTTCTAAGGAAGAGATTAGAGAAATAAGTAAATATTACGGGTTGTCAACGCATTCTAAACCTTCAATGGCGTGTATAGCGTCGAGATTTCAGTATGATTATCCATTGGAAGAGCAAAAAATCAAAAAGATTCTAGAAGCAGAAGCATTTTTAAGGGAAAAGTTTAATTTTGAGCAGTTACGAGTGCGATATCATAATGACAATTTAGTTAGGATCGAAGTAAATGAAAACGAGTTTCCTAAGCTTTTTACCGAATCAGCTATGGCTAGTGTAAAATCTGAGCTGAAAAAAATTGGTTTTACGTATATAACGCTTGACCTTGAGGGTTTTCGGTCGGGTTCCATGAATTAAAATTAGTGCTGGTTAATTCCCCTTTCTAATAAACTCAATAATTCTCTTTCGTTTTTCTAACGAGTCGAGAGCTGCCATCTCGACCTTCTTTTCCATTTCAACCTTAGTTTTTGGATCTTCTTCTCCAATCTTCTGTTTTATTTTAGTGTAGGCAGATTCTCTAAACTTCGGAAGGATTTTCTTCTTTCCTTCTCCCTTAAAAACAATAGAAACCGTCGTAGATTCGTCAACAATTCCAATTTCGGCACACTGGATGTTTTTTTTTGATAAATCTTCGATAATGGTTTCAGCAATGTCAGGTTTACAATAAATTAAAAGCGCGTCGAGGGAAACTCCCAAGTAATCAACACCCGTTTTTTCAAGCAGTTCAAGGACTTTTGCGTTAACGAGTGGTCTTATCTTTTCTTCATAAACTACGACTCCACAATTTGCCTCGTAATTAATTTCGTATAAATCACCCCTCAACCCTCCATTTGTAACATCGCACATTGCGTGAATGTTTTCAATGTAATTGGAATTAAGTATCACTTCACAAGCTTCGAGAAATTTAATGTTCAACGTTTCTTTTACCACCTCGTGATTCCCAGAGTATACTGCTGTAGTAGTAATGGTTCCTCCACCCGATCCTTCAGTCATTAAAATCTTGTCACCTACTTCAATGTTTTTCCGCGCCAATAGTCTTTTTTGAGCTATTCCTACTCCACTCAACCCCCCAACAAGTCTATTACCAATAACCATATCTCCCCCAATTCTTAATGTTGATCCCGCCGTAATTGGCACATCAGCTAACTCGCATACCGTAGAAATACCCGCCATGAAATCGAATAATTTCCCCACATCTGCGTCGTCTCCTAGATGTACATCAACCATTATGGAAATAGGATTTGCTCCCTTAACGTATAGATCGCGCAAGGCTGCTCTGGTTACATGAAATCCACAAATAAAAGGAAAATCGCTTAATCTAGAGTGAATCCCTTCCATTTTTGATACTACTATTAGATCGTCTGCATTGAAATCCATACCTAAGTTTAAATTCTTATTTCCAAGAGTCACCGCTCCAGCGTCATCCAAGGAAGTTGGAGATAAAAAGGTTTTACTATTTGTCTCAGATAAACTCGCAAGTAGTTTATGAACGAAAAAGTCTCCAATCCCTCGACAACCCACCCCTTGCTTACCTATCGTCACATTTGCTTTATTAATATCTAATAAATCTTTAATAAAGGGATCGGAAATTGTGCTTATATCACTCTTTTTACATTCATCGTAAATCGCTTCAGCAAGCAAGACTGCAGCTTCCTTATCAATGTCTTTAAAATCTTTATATTCATTAACAAGACGTACAATAATTTCTTCCTTGGTATACCTCTTTTCTATAAGCCTTCTCGTTAAACCTTCTAAATCGCTCAAATTAATCACATCCATCTAATTCTCTAAACTTTAATCTACAGTTAACGTTTTTGACAAGTTTCTTGGATAATCAGGATCAATACCCCGCTCAATTGACATGTATAAAGCGAGTAGCTGTAGTGGAATTGTAGCTAAAATGGGTGAAATAAGCTGGGATGACTTCGGTATTTCAAAATAATCGTCTGGTTTAACGTGTTTATCTAATCCCGTAATATATTCACCAATCACAATGGGTGTGCCATTTCGACATTCGACTTCCGAAACATGGGATATCATATAGTATTTGTCTTCGGGAGCGACAATGTATATTACTGGATATTTATCTCCAACAATGCTTAACGGTCCGTGTTTAAATTCCGAGGAATACATAGCTTCTGCCGATATGTAATTTATTTCGCGGATTTTAAGAGCTCCTTCTAAAGCGACCCCATAGGTAATTCCATATCCAAGTAAAGACATAGCGTTTGTTTTTGATAATTCTTTGGCTAGTTTTTGCGCTTTTTCTGTACTATCATTAATTGTTTTTTCAACTAATTCAGAAATTTTATGAATTTCTTCTTTAAGTTCTTCAAACTTTTTATTAGATATATTTCCCTTTCTTAGTCCAACTCTCGCGGCTAAAATAAGAAATAGTAACACTTGATTAGTGTATGTTTTTGTAGCTGGAACACTACGTTCAATACCCGCACCAATGTAAGCATATGCTTCTGACATTCGCTCCACAGTAGATCCCGGTACATTTATCATCCCTAATATATGGAATCCTTTCGGTTTTGCAAAATTGATTGTATTTATAATATCCTTAGTTTCTCCACTTTGAGAAACATTTAGTATAACCATCTTGTCTGTAGGTTTGAAATTCTTAAATTCTTCAAAGAATCTCCCACCAATTACCGGGATAGATAACACACCAGCTAGATTATTTAAATAATAAGAACCAACATTGCACGCATTAAAGCTAGAACCACAGCCAACTAAATACACTATATCAGCATCAGCCAATTTTTCAACTAACTCGTCCAATACATCGCTTTCTAAACCATACGCTAGCTTTTCAGTTGTGTCTACTTGTTCGTAAATTTCTTTTGTTAAGAAATAATCGTATTCTCCTTTGACTGCGTCTTCAGCAGATAGGTTAGTTACTTTAGGATCTCGTTTAATTTCAGAACCATCAATAGCATTATAGATTTTATATGTGTCAGCAGTTAATTCTACAATTTCTCCATCATTAAGCGAAACAAATGTATTTGTTAGGGGTAATATTGAAGGTAAATCAGATGCTATGTAATTTTCCCCAGCCCCAAGGCCAATAACAAGTGAGGAACCCATTTTAGCTGCGTATAAGGTTTCGGGAGTATCTTTATGAAAGCAGATAAATGCGAAAGCACCCTCCATTTCTTTAATTCCCCCCATAATTCCCTTTACCATGTCCTTAGTTTTGTCATAATATTTTTCTGCTGCGTGAACGCATATTTCCCCATCATTTTGACTTAGTATATTATGTCCTTCACTCTCAAGATTTTCCTTGGTTTGATAATAACTAACAATATTACCATTATGAGCCCCAACCATTTCAGTATTGCAACCAAAATGAGGTTGTGCGTTTAATTTACTTGGTTTTCCGAAAGTTGACCAACGTAATTGCCCAATTCCAATATTTCCAACCATTTGATTTAACTTCAAGGTTTCAACTACGCTTTCTACAGTACCTACATTTTTTCTAAGATCTATTTCCCCATCCAGATATGTGGCTAAACCAAGACTATCGTAACCTCTGTATTGTAATCTTCTTGCGATCACTAATAATTTGTTAGCTATGTCCCCCTGTTTTGTTACGACGCCAAATATTCCACACATAATTATGACTCTTATATTTTTAGTTTACAATGTAAGGTTAAATCGATCTTATCTCTCAAATATTTTATTCAATATAATTTTTCCTCTTGTTGTACGATTAAAGAAAGAGATCAGAGGTATTATTCCATAGGAGGAGTAAGTCAACCAAAAATAGGTATTTGTGGAATAACAGTTAAAGCAAATTATTTCAATCCAAAAATATTATTAATTTCTCAATTTAAATATTCTGTTGTAAATTTTTAATAAGGATAAAAGTGAAATTTATTCAATTTAAATTGATTCCTTTTAAGATTAAAGAATTTTTTAACCAAATCAATAAAAAACTATTCATATTTATGATTCCAGAAATCGGATAATGAAATTGCTTCCTTTGCTATAGTCATCCTTGATTCTATTTTCGACTGAAATTGTGGCACCATAATAATCCAAAATGGTTTTAACCAACGTAAGCCCTAATCCTAACCCACTAACGCTCTTATACTCCTTAAATCCTCTTCTAAAAATCTCTTCTTTCCGTTTATCGGGAATCCCTATTCCGTTGTCAATTAACTCTATCTGAACAAATTTTTCATCTTTGATGGTTATTTCATTTATCAGAATATCAATTTCTATGGTAATATTTTCATTGTGCATGATAGCATTCGATACAATATTTTTAAACACATCCCCTAATAACTCATCAGCATTCACAAAATAGTTTTCCTTTTTGTAGTTGATGTTTATTCTTATATTCTTTTCTTTAAACCTTCTTAACATTATTTCTTTAACTGATAAAATTTCTGATAAAATATCCTTACGCGTTAAAGTCTTTTTAGATTCTTCTATTTCAGAGAACTTTCTTACATTTTGAATTAGGTTTGCTCCCCTATTTACCTGTTCTTTTAACGCTTCATTCATTTCCCATACTTCTGTTCCTCCTTCAAGTTTTTCTGTTTTTAGCTGGGAAATGTCTAACGACATCCTAATCGCCGTTAATATATTATTCATGTCGTGGGCAAAAAGATCTTTGTAGAAGTTCTCCCTTTCGTAAGCCTTCCGATATCTTTCCTCCGACTCTTTTAGCCTTCTTTCTGATTCTTTTCTTTCGGTAATATCTGTAGTTAATACATAGCGTATGTTTTCTCCTGATTTTGCTTTTAAATCTGTATATCTATTTTGCATACACTTCCGAGTTCCGTCTTTAGTTATAATCCAATATTCAAGCTCCTTAAGAGGTTCTTTTTTTTCTTTAGCAGATTTGTAAACTTCGGTTAAGCGATCTATTTCCTCTGGAGCTGCCAAATCGAAATCAGTCATATTCATTAATTCTTCATTATTGTATCCTGTAATCTGAGATATTCTATCATTTATGTATACAGTTTTTCCCCCCTCAATAATTGATAATCCATCTTGAATAGATTCGGCAATACTCCGGAAGAATTTCTCGCTTTCTATTAATTTATCTTCAGAAACTTTTTTCTCAGTTATATTTTGAATCAATATCTGAATGAATTTACTCCCATCTAATTCAAAAACCGACCCTTGCAAATGACACCATATAAATCCTCCAATACTGCGATACAGTTTGAAATCTAATGCGTCAGCTCTTCCATGAACAAGGAGTTCATTTAAAATTTGTTCGAGATCCGGGATAATATATTTATTTTTATCGTAAAGAGAAAATATATTCTTGAAATGATGCCCAACTAAATCAGATTTAGAATGTTTCGATAAAAATCCGAATACTGCGTCGTTGCAATCCACTAATACTCCTTCTTCGTTCAATAACCCTATGAAGTACGGGGCCTTTTCGAAAAGATTTCGATATTTCTCTTCTGAATCTTCAAGCTTTCTTTCAACTATCCTTTTTTCAGTAATATCTCTGGCGTGAACTAGCACTAAATTGGGGTGAATAAAACAGTAGGTAGCGACGATCTCTCTCTCTCCTTTTAAAGCATATATATGAAGCTTTATATTCTTGGTAATGGTCTTTTTTTCCTCAAAACAAGATTTTAAATCTTCAATAATTTCGGGCTGATTTGAATACATTTCAGTCGCTTTCTTTCCAAGAAATTTTTCAACATTTCCCCGAGTGAAATCGTACGCAGCATTATTATGATCAATCAATTCAAAATCTCCACCAATGTATTTCCATGTATATGAGGGAATAGGTCCACCCTTGTACAGCTCTTTGAACTGTTCCTCTGACTCTTTTAAGTGTTGTTCGGCTTCTTTTTGAGGAGTAACATCTAAAACTGTAATTAGACTTGCCCGTTTACCCTGATAATTAATAATTTTAGAAAATATGTTAATCCAGACTAAATTGTTCTCACTTAATAGTCTAAGTTGATAGTATGTAACTGTATCTTTAGTACGGTCTTTTCTCCTTTGAACTTGTTTGAGTAGTTTCTCTCTATCCTCAGGATGAACAATACTCACAAAATTCGAAAAAGTCCAAGTTGTTCTGTCTATATCCAATCTAAAAATGTTTGTTAATCTTTGATTAGCGTACTTTAAAAATTCATCCTGTAAAATTCCAATTCCTAAGAGCGATTGCTCTGAAATGGATCTAAATTTTTGCTCTGATTCCTTAAGACTCCGTTCTATTTCCTTTTTCGAAGTGATATCTAAAACTATCCCTTGAAAATGCGTAACATTTCCGTTAGAATCCCTCCTCACGATAGTTCTGTCATCTACCCATCTAACCTCGTTATTCTTATTTACAATTCGATACTCTTGAGTAAATTCCTTTAATCCTTTTTCTACATTTTCCGACACTTCCTCTGTTACTCTCGCTAAATCCTCAGGATACACAATGTCTGAAAATGGAATACTTCCTGAGAGAAATTCCCTGGGAGTATAACCAAAATGAGCTATATTTTCAGAGACAAATTCCACAGGCCATCCTCGTTCATTTCGCCATAAAAACACAATGACCGGACTTTGATTTATAATTTTTTCTAATTCTTCTCGTTCTTGGTAATAATTTTGGAGTTCTAATTCCTTTTTGCGAAGTTTGGTGATATTTCGTCCGATACCTATTATACTGTGAACTTTTCCTTCTTTAAACAGCGGTATACCGTAGGTTTCAATGTAAATTACATCTCCCCCTTTGGTTTTAATTTTAAATTGACTATACTCCGATTGCATACCAGTTTCCACAATCTTTTGAGTAATAGATATCGCTTTTTTCAGGTTTTCCTTATCTAATAAATTTATAAGAGATAGGTGTTTAATGTCTTCTCGGTTGTATCCAAGAAGATTTAAAGCAATATCGTTTGCGTAAAGAAAATTTCCCTTAAGATCGTTCAAATAAACTAAATCTAAGGAATAATCGAAAAAATTTTTACATTTCTCAAGAACTTTATCATATTCAAATTGCATGCTACTTAATCTACTAAAGAAGAAACTCTTTGAAATAAGGTGTATTTTTCAATAATTGATTTGAAACCTTTACATTTTATAATTTTATCGTAAATGATAACTAAAAATTAGTGGTATCTGTAATTCAAACCTAAATATAACGATAATTAGATCAAAATTAGTAATAAAGCTAATAAACAATATAAAACCTTATAAAAACTTATAAATTTTTCATATTGTTTTCAATATCGATTGATATGGGAAAAATATGCCTGCCATCAGAATAACTACGCCTTGCAGAATACATTTGTCGCTTATTGACGAGAATGGATATACGGGACGTGTAGATGGCGGTATAGGTCTAATGTTAGATCGTCCTAATGTAGTGCTAGAAGCATCAAATTCTGCTAACGAGTTCTTAATCGAAACTAATAAATATTACAGAGAATCCATTGAAGTTATCAATGAAATCGCTTCAAAAATATTCAAATCTTTTAACATTAGTAATAAAAACTTTCACTTTTACCTTAAGAGATATTTCCCATCTCATGTAGGATTGGGTTCAAAAACGCAACTTTCTCTCGCTATAGCAACCGCTATAACGAAATTGAAAGAAATTGACGATCAAAGCGTTAAAGATCTTACAAAACTCGTTGGAAGAGGTGGAACCTCCGGAATAGGGTGGCGAGGTTTCCAAAAAGGAGGGTTTATACTTGATGCTGGACACGATTTTGGAAGGGGGAAAGAAAAAGAAACTTTCTTACCATCATCAGCATCTTCTTCGGTAGATCCCGCGTTAACAATAATGACCTATCCAATTCCGGAAAACTGGAGATTTGTATTAATAATACCTAATGTTAAAAAGGGAGCTTACGGAGACGAGGAGGTAGGCATTTTTCAAAAGTTCACTCCAATACCACAAGAAGAAGTCAACGAAGTTTCGCATCAAATTATCATGAAAATAATCCCTGGACTTCTTAGAAACGATTTACGCTGTTTCGGTGAAGGTTTGGAAAGAATCCAGTCGATCGGATTTAAACGTATTGAAATAAATCTTCAGAGTAAAACTGTTAAGGATTTGCTTCAGTTTTTAAAAATTAACGGGGTAAAAGCTTACGGTATGAGTTCTTTTGGACCTAGTGTATTAGGTATTGTGGAAAGTGACGACGAGGCAAATAAATTATTCAATCTCGTTCACAATCATGTAAGAAATGTAGGGGGTCATATTTATTTATGCAAACCTAATAATTGTGGTGCAAAAGTCGCTTTAATCGACGAGCAAAAGTGAAAAACCAATGGATTCAACTTATTTTTTTAAAGATATCTCCAAGAGGGAAAGAGCTTGCTTCGAGACAGGGATTAAGCTTGGAGCTTTATACCATATTCTCTGTGGAATACCAATTTCGAGAGAAGAAAAAGTGGTTGCTGCTATTGAAAAAGGAATCGAGTCTGCAATTTCGTGTCAACCGTATGTGAAAAGTATAAATATTAATCTAGACCGCAAGAAAATCCAAGGAGTCAAGGAAAACGAGTTTGATTACGATGAAATTAGCGGAAAGGTAATCGGAGCGGTTCTTGAAATAGAATTTGAGAATATTTATATAAAAGCTAAAGTAAAATGGATTGAAGAAATGAATTACCCCTTAATGTTTATTGAAAGTATTAAAGAAATTAATTAATTTATCGACTCCAAGTAGCTTTTAATTAATCTAACTGACATTAATATTTGCGAATTTTTACTAAACTTTAAAATTTCGCTTAAATAGGATTTAATTCTTTCAGAATATTCATTGTGCAGATGATTTTGACCGCGTTTATCAATGATGTCTAAACGAGTTAATAAAACTAGTGCTTCTATTATTAAATTTTCTGCTCGATTGAATAACTTGTAAGATTCCCGGATCTTCTTTATATCGATAATTTTAAGTCTAAATAAAGCTCTTTTAGCTTTCCCAATTTCGTCTTTTGTTTCTTCAACGGAAAAGTGTTCAACTCGGCAAAACAGTACGCCCCACGCTTCTTTTAAATAAGGAAAACGAACATCTTTTAATCCAGTTTCGTTAGAACTAATTTCATTATAATTGTAATAATCATTCGGGATTTCTATTCTATTTTCATCTATTATTTTACCCTTAAGTGCTGCTAAACAAAAGAGAAAAACATTATCTGTTAAATTTAGAGATACTACATTAGATTCCCTTAAATTTTCATATGTGTGAGTCGAAGTATAAGGTTTCAATGATATGTATTCGTCGTCAAGAAATATTATACCCATACAAGATGTATTTGGAACAAAGCTAAATGACTTTGGATTTAAAGAAAATGTGGTTGCTAGTACCTCATAAAGCTCGTTTTTTCTAATGCCTAAATTCTCTTCTAAATCCAACATAAAATTTCAAAGAGAAAAACTAGTTACTTTTGGTCTGGTATCCAACTTTGGATATATCTTTCCCGCGATTGGTGGACTTGAATTGTACACTTCTTCGATATCAACGACCCCAAATTTAACGCCCCTCGACTTTTGAATTCCGAGATATGTTCCTTTTACTACCTGATTAACAAAATCGAAATTCATTCCAAACACTGCGACTTTAGTCTTTTCGGGAATTTTAAGCAATTCGCCTTTCATCGAAGCGAATGGAAAAACTAATCTCGTATAATCACACGCTTGAAGGGGTATACATGGAATTATTAAAGGATATCCATCACTCGGATCGATATAACTGATCGCTCTGACGGCAATTGGGGCAGAAAATAGCCTATAACCAATAAGATTTAACCGTTTTTCGTTTAGTCCTGTTTTTAGCCCTCCTTTTGCCACCATATCTTTTAAAATCCCTAATACAATTCCACCTAAAGGTAAGTTTTTCACTTTAGTAATCGATACAATTTCGTTATAATAAGCAGTGTGAACTCTAACATAGGTAAAATATCTCATTAATTCTGATTGATTAAAGCGTTCTAAATCCTTGCCTTCCTCTCGCGTGAATTTAAAATCTACTTTTGCTTGGAGGAATTTAAAAGGCATTTCTGGTGTCATGTAGAAAATTCCTTGTTTGGGATTAGACAAGACATTTTTCTTGCTAGTTCCTTCCGTAAACGCGCCCCATACAATTTCTTTTTGGTTGGCAATTCTATTACTGGAAATCATAGTAATGTGCGGCCAGTCTCTACTATCTATTGTCGCTACTAGTTTTAACATAACATCCGGTTGAGTAAATTCTGTTGCTTTTTTTGACGCTGTTGCGGACCAATCAGGTACACTGTTACTATTTGGCATATCTTTTTGTTTTAATTTAGTTCCTTAATATTTATCTTTTAATTCTTATTCGTTTTAAGAGTTTCTTTTTCTTCTAAAAATTAGTCTATTTCTTTGTCTTTCTATCTCAGCGTAAAGAATTCTCGTAAAATCGCTTGGATCAGCAATTGAAACGAAACCCATAGCAATTCCGGAGGTTACTAGAATAGGATTTACGCCGAAACCAAGAAAGTACATTGTGAAAAGGCTAAACGATTCTACTCCTAAAATCAACGAAGTGCTAAGACGAGGCATTCCAAAAATGATTTTTCTTAAATAACTCGTTTCTTTCCTGTTAATTTCTTCAGAATCAGACATGTCAATTTTTAAAAATTTGGTCTTTTGCTTAATTTACTAAATGATTAGTGATAAAATCTCCAATATATTCGAATAAATTAAACTTTATAATTGGTTTAATAGACTAAGATTATAAAACGATTTACTGTAGAGAGTATATATTGGATGGTTAGGGAAAGATTTTAAAAATCGAATGATTAGGGTTCTTTTTTCGTTAAACCAGACCATCTAACAATATCCTTTACACCTGTGGACACGGCAACTTCGTACAATTTCTCAATCTCCTCTTTTCTCATTAACGGGACTTCTTTTAACGGCCAATCTAAATCCAATCGATTGTATTTATCTTTACATAAATTATTAAAACTTAGTAAATCCCACCTTTCTGGTATATTGTTTAACTCTTTTGCGATGAACTCTCCTAATCCCTTGATATTTTCCTCAGTTGCTGTATAGTCAGGGATAATAGGAGTGCGTATCCATAGTTTTTTATTGTGTTTTTGTATGTAATCTGCAATCCATCTAGCGTTTCGCAATATCAAATCATTAGATACGCCGGTAAACTCTTTGTGCTTATTAGGATCAATCTCTTTGAGATCTAATAGTACCAGATCCACATACGGTAGAATTCGTTTGTAAAGACTTTTCGAGGCATATCCACAGGTGTCTAACGCAGTAGAAATGTTATTTTGCTTACATCGTTTAAACAATTCCATTATAAAATCGGGTTGAAGCGTTGGCTCCCCCCCAGAAACGGTAATTCCTCCATTAGATTTGTCGTAATACACGTAATCCTTATTAATTTCTTCAAATACTTCCTCCACACTCATATGTTTTCCAAATAAATGAATTGCCGTGCTAGGACACTCTTTTTCACAATTTCCACATCCAATACATTTATCTCTATTGATTTTTAATCCTGATTCCTCAAAATTAAGAGCAGATTGTTGACATGTCTCGATGCATATTTTACATCCAATACATTTATGTTCAAACCATTCAATCTGCGGAATTTTTAGAATTGATTCTGGGTTATGACACCAAATACATTTTAAGGGACATTGTTTAAGAAACACAGTGGTTCTAATACCTGGACCATCCTCGGTGGACATGCGTTGGATCTCGAAGATTAATCCGCCTATTTCCTTACCAAATTCAGACTTAATTGACTCAGTCATTAAATTCTATCAAAAATTTATCCTTAGGTAATAAAGTGAAAAAATCTAAAAAATTCCTTCGAAATATCCAATTTTTACGGGAAAAACTTGTTTAATTTAAAGATAATTTTAAAAACAAAAACATCTAATATTCAATCTAACTAATTTCATAATAATTAAAGGTGTAGGATTAAAGGTGTTATTTTTAGAACCAGTAGGTTGGTTGGACGGCCTCACCTCTACAACTATAGTATTGATCTCTGGTTTTTTTGGGGTGTACAGTTTTTACAAGGCGGTGAAACTAAATGCAAAATTACTGCAAGTCACCGGAATTTGTATATTTAGCATAGGTTTTGTATTGTTGGGTCCCACTGTGGATTTTTTCGTAGTGTTATTTACTGGCAATAATATGGAACCATTTTGGCTCTATGGTCTTCTCAGTTATTCTTGGACAGCTCCAATCACAATTTCAGGTTTATATATTGGGGGAGAACTGCTGGCTCCCAATCGAAAAAAGTTAATTGTGACGATTTACGGCATCCTATCTGTAATCTTTGAAGTTATTCTGTTTTACTTTTCATTTACAGATCCATTAGTAATCTTCGTCTATCCCAATCCCCCTCCTATGGGCGCTGGATTATTAAATACTAGTATGGTGTTAGCCTCGATCACATTTATACTAATGCTAGTTTTTCTAATCTCTGGTTTAATATTCAACGGTTTTGGTTTTCTCCGAAAAAGCTTTCAAGCATCAGGTGTTATTAAACGCAATTTCAGATTGCTATCACTCAGTTGGATTTTGTTTACAATATGCGGAGCGTTAGATGGCGTGTTTGACCCTGGAGTTTTGACCTTCTTTACTAGAATCGGAATGACTTTCTCAGTGATTTTGATGTATCTAGGTGTACGGATGAAATAAGCGTAAAAATGTATGATTTAAATTTCTTTTTTCTTTTAACTTTTATTTCGGAAAATCGAAAGGTACGGTAAAGGAAAGGATGTCATTTCCAAAGGATCCGGGTTTGGCTTGTACATTTCGAAAAAAATAGTAGAATTACACGGCGGAGAGATATGGCTGGAATCTGAAGGAAGAGACAAAGGATCTACATTTTCTTTTCGTTGCCGCTAGACGATTAAGAACACGCAATTAGATTACATTTTTTAGTTTAAATCATTTCCACACATGATTTAGGTAATACTCGACCGTCCTGCTATGCTTTTGGAAGTCAAAAAAGAAGAATTCCCCCCAAAGCTTAGCAAAGTAAAGTGCGACATGCTTAAGATGATATTCGAGTAGCGATACATCATTGTTCATTGTAGAGGATTAACACACAAAGAACCGTGGGAGTATTACAAAAGTCAGTTGTATTTCACAAAACTAGATTAATTATATTTTTAACAAAAGTAGTAATATAGAAATTTAGGTCAAGATTTTTGAATAATGATTCATGAGATGAAAGTCAAATGACCATAAATTTATCTGAAGGAATAGAACCAGGTAATCTTTCTATAAAGGTTTTGACTACCAACACTACAAGTATTACACTAGCTACTGAAGGGAAATTTGCGGGAAAAGTAATTCAGCCCCAGATGAAAGCAAATAGGACATTGGCTGAACACGGGTTAGCCTTAAGTATCAAAATTTCTGAAAACGGAGAATCTCATCATTTTCTGTTAGATACTGGGGGTATGAAAGAGTCAATAATTGATAATTGTGAGACCTTAAGGGAAGATTTGAGTGATGTAGAAAAGGTGGTATTAAGTCACGGCCATATGGATCATTTCGGAGGACTTAAAGCCGTAATTCCGAAAATAAAAGATAGAGCCGAGATATTATTACACCCGACGAGTTTTGCGCAAACGCAAGTAATACTTACGAAGTCTGGAGAAGAGTTTCCAGTCGAAGTTTTACAAACTGATTTGAGAAAGCTGGAAAAAGAAGGAAAGATCGCAGGAAAAGCGAAATTACCCACTATGAATAAAAACGAGATTGTTGAGCTAGCAAACCAAAATAACGTAAAATTAATCGAGACTAACAAACCCGAAATACTCTACAAAGGAATTGCTACTAGTGGAGAGATAGAACTTTTCGACGAAGCGGAACTTTCAAGGGGTATGTACATAATAAAAGGGAAAAAGGAACTAGAAAAGCACACATTTAGAGATGAAATTTCGATCTACATCAATGTGAAGGATAAGGGACTTGTTGTACTTACGGGTTGTGCACACACAGGACTTCTTAATACTATTAAACACGGACAGAAATTAACCGGTATCGATAAAATTTACGCAATTATTGGGGGATTCCATAAAGAATATGAAACTCCCGAAAATATTGAAAGCACGGTTAAGTACATTGAACAATTAAATCCCGATGTAACATGTGGGATGCACTGTACTGGATTTAACTTTAACCGAATTATGGTGCGACATCCCTCTCATACATTAGCTACAGTCGGTACGGAATTTATATTATAATTTCTTCTTAACTCAACAAAATTTTTAAACTTTTAATCTCTTTTTTTCTTTTTTGATTGGTTTAAAGCTTTTAAAAATTGGTCTAGAACAATCTTAAAAAATTTATTTCCATATTATTGCATGAATTAAATTATGACAAACGAAAAAGTTATTTGCGAAAAATGCGGGTATGAAGCAAGTAAAGACGATTTGTTCTGTTCTTTTTGCGGGAGAAACCTCAAGGCATCAACTAAGGCCATTAAAGATGTACCCCCTCCAGAAGACTTAGATTTGAGCACAATAACTGCAAAAAGCGACCTTCTTAACACATATAAACAAATTACCTCTCAACTGGAACGCTTTGAAGGTTTTGACGATAAGTTTTACCAACAAAGAGACTATTATAATAGTTTAGTAGACGAGATTAATAAAGCTAGAGTGTTTTACGAGCAAAGACGGTATCAAACTGATAAGGAATTAAAGGATGTTAGAGATCTCCAAAAACTTTCGTGGAAATCCATTAAAGCTCGAATAAAGGGCGATAGGGAAGATTTACTTAAACAAGAAGAAGTGGAGCATTTAGCAGCTCTTAATAGAGAAGAAGCGGCGAAAATGGACCTGGATGAATTAAACAAGAGATTAAAAAATGCACAGGACCAACTTAACGAACTTACACAGTTGAACGAGCGGAAAAAGAAGTTAGAGCAGCAATTGGTAAAAGTGGTGGATACCGCATGTGAGGGAGTGGCTGATCCCATCGAAGACAAAATTGAATTAGAATTGAAAAATTTGTATTCTCAGAGAGCCCCGCTATCGGTTCAATTAAACCGATATAAAACAGCTTTAGGTCACTTACATAACGCTAAAACTCACTTTGAAAGAGCTCTTGAGAGTTTAGGAAGTGCTAAAGGATATAGCGATTGGGACACATTCTTTGGCGGTGGTCTAATCGTAGACAGTATCAAGCATTCGCGCATTGCGGATGCTCGTAATAGCGTCCAACAAGCCCAAAGAAGTGCTGAACGAGCATACACATTGTTACCGAATATGCCTCGCGTTCAGGATGCTTATGTAGAACAAGGCAGTTTTTTGTGGGATTCAGTGTTTGACAACATTTTCAGCGATTTACGAGCCCGAGACCGGATAATGCGTTCCAGAAATAGCGTAGAAAACGCTTCTAATTCCACGATGAGTTCAATAAATTGGATTAACTCTAACATCGGTGCGATAGAACAAAAATTTGCTCAATTAGAACAAGAAATCAGTGTAAAAAGGAATCAATTGACAAAAGAAAGACGGAGAATGATTGAACAGGCAATCCAATATTAACTAGTGAAATAATATATAGAAAAAGTTATTTTTTTTTTGTTATAAACCTCGTTTTGGCTTGGGGGAGCAATAGTAAATAGAAGGATTAGTTCCCAATTCTGGTTTTAGCTGGAATGCGTTGCATTCATTTAATTTTTTACTTATTTTGCTCTCTGGATCGTTTAAATCGCCAAAAAATATAGCTTGTCCTTCGCAACAAACGCAGCAAAAAGGATTCTCTCCTTTCTCAATTCTATGGAAGCATAGATTGCACTTTTCCGCTATATTCGTATCGTCGTTGAAAGAAATTGCACCGTATGGACAGGTAGATACACACGATTGGCATCCCGAACATAAATTTTGGTCTAAAATTACCGGCCCTTCTTCTTGCTTAGAGATCGCTTCCTCGGGACACACTTCTGCACAGGGGGGTTCTTCACAATGATTACATAATAGCGGCATAAACTTCATTTCTAAATTCGGAAAAGTTCCCGTTGGAACGTCTTTTTGACCCGATCCTTCCGTAATTACTTTAATCCACCGCATCGAGGTGTTGTTTTCTATTTGGCAGGCTATCGTGCAACAATCGCAACCAATGCATCTTTCTTGACTAATTAACATTCCGTATTTTTTCATTTTGGCTCTCCTACGCTTTTTTTTGTGATTTGAACCGCTACATCGTTCATATGCATATTGGGCTCGTAAATTTTGTCTTGAACTGGATTTTTTATGTCGTGTGTCAAGTGATTAACGCTGCCACTCTTGAATTGATCAAGCCACCACCCCTCTCTTATATTAAGTACACCGGGAGGAACAACCTCAGAAACTCGAGCCTTCAGAATGGTTCGAGCTCTATCGTTGTAAACTGTTATATAATCGTTGTTTTCGATCTCTCTTATAAGAGCATCCGCAGGATTTATATCTGCGAATGGTTCTGGATTTAATCGCAATAAATTCTTGACATTAGCCATGGAAGAATGCGTTCTAAACCTACAATGCCCTTGTACGAATGTTAAAGGATATTTATCGTTAATTTTATTAATCGGAGCCTCAATAGGCGGTAAATACACTGGTAATGCTTGACCATCATCTACCAACCAATCAGCGTAGAGTTCAATCTTACTAGAAGGCGTCGAGAACTTTAGTGGAAAATTACCCCCTTCAGGTATAGATTTAAGCTGAATTGCGTGGTCTTTAAGAGTCGCTCTTGAAACGCCTTCCAAGGTTGGATTGTCTAAAATAAGGTCAATAAGAGCATTTTCACCTCCTTTAAAGTATTCTCCATATCCAAGGCGCTCAGCTAAGCCTACAACAATATCTACATCCGATTTGGACTCATAGAGAGGTTCTATTACTTTTTGTTGAAGCTGGACGTATGGATAAGGATGAGGTAAAAAGTCTGAAAATTCAAGGAAACTGCAGACCGGAAGTACTAAATCTGCGTATTTTGCGTTTGGAGTCATAAACAGTTCCGTTTGAACGATAAAATCTAACTTAGGAAAAAGTTCTTTGATAATCTTATTCGAATTTGCACATTGGTTAACAAAATTAATAAACGCGAACCAAACGGTTTTAATTGGGTAAGGCTGTCCTGACATCACCGCTTCGTAAAGGTTTAATATACCAAGTCTGTGATAAGAAGGTTTGTCAGATTTAGCTTTTAAAAATGGGTCCCAATTCAAAGTAGATGGCAAATATCCTCTGCTAAAGGCAGTAGTTACATGCCCAGTTATGCTCGCAAGCGTAGCCATTCCCCTTAACGATAGATCACCGTGATAGGTTCGGGTGAATCCCATATAAGTATAAAAAATTACATCCTTAGTTTTTCCAATTCTTGCTGCTAGTTTTTTGATTAATTCAGAATCTATCCCAGTTATTACGGAAGTTTTCTCTAATGTATATTCCTCTGCCAATTCTTTAAGCATCTGAAAGGCGGTTTTACACTCAATCCCGTTAACAATGTAAGTGCCTAATATAGAAGCAGACTTTATCGTGGATCTCCTCACTATCTTGGCTATGTTATCCTCTTCCGACCAAACAACGTATGTTTTTGCTTTCTTGGTTCCAATATCCGTTCCTTTCAAGAATTTCCCGTGATCTAATCTCACTAAATAAGGACCATTCGTATGATTTCTAATGAATTTTTCGTCGTAGAGGCCATTTTTAATAATCTCGTTTATTAAACCTAGGGCTAACGCGGCATCAGTTGCAGGTTTTAGGCCGATAAACTGATCTGCTTTTGATGCTGTGACTGTAAATCTAGGGTCCACTACCACAACTTGAGTGCCTTGTTCTTTAGCGTCCATTACTTTTCGCATAGTTTGTAGCGGCATTGATTCAGCGGGATTGGTACCCCAAATTACAAGAAGATCGGGAAACTCCCGTTGCCAGAATCTACCAAATAGATATATGTAAGGGAATTGACTTCCAAATATTACGCGACTCCCACAGGGTAATCCAGCATCTCCATAACCCCACGCGCTTACTCGAGTTGATTGAGTCAAGCTGGCTAATCGCAAATACGCTCCGAACTTAGTCGTCCCCGCACCAGGTCCCCCTAAAACCCATCCAATGGACTTCCACCCATACTTTTCAGAGATGTCCTTGAAATTCTTTACTATAAGATCGTAAGCTTCATCCCAAGTGATTCTTTCAAACTTGCCTTCTCCCCTCTCTCCTACTCTTTTCATTGGGTACTTTAAACGATCGGGATGGTAGGTTACCTCTAAGACAGATAACCCTCTAAGGCAAATTCTCTTGTCTATTTCATTTGGAAATTCAGCGGGTTCTAACTTAATAACCTTTCCATCTTTCACATGCGCGTTAATCCCGCAACAATCTATCCCACAATGAGCGGGACACGCAGTACGCAACACTTTTATATTTTCTGTCATCTTTTTACGAAAATTCGAAATTGATTATTATAAAATTCGAGCAATTTAATTTCTTTTTGTTCAATAAAATTTTAGTTAAAAATTTTAGTTATTTTATTTTTAAAAAAATTTTATATTTAGCATGCAAAAATATAGGTCCAATAAAATTATTCTGAATATATACACTGAAATACATTTATTTTTTTCGAAAGAAAAATCTTAAATTACTCTACCTTTTTGTAGATATTATCTAATATATTGTAATCAACAAATTGGAAACTTAAGGATTTAGGGTTGTATACTCGCGGAGATATTCCTTAGAGAACTATAATCGCGATTAATTAGCCCGAAAGATTTAAATTGAAGTTATGAAGCAAGAAGTATTTAAACTTATTGTATTAGGAGACGGAGGCGTCGGAAAAACGACGTTACTTCATCGCTATGTGAATAGAGAGTTTATAGATTCGACGACTATGACAATAGGTGTAGAATATTTTTCGAAAAATGTTAAACGAGACGGGTTAATCTGTCAATTAATCCTAACTGACATAACAGGACAAGTACGATTTCGATTTCTCGTCGATAGATTTATGAAAGGAGCGAGCGGAGCGTTGGTGTTATTTGATTGCACTAATATGACTAGTTTTGTAAATATTGATAAATGGGTCCAATTAGTTAGAAAATATTATCAGAATTTACCGTTAATACTTGTGGCTTCCAAATACGATCTCAAAGAGTTTTCGATGGTTGGGGACATCTTAGCTAAGAAACTGCAAAAACGGTTGAACATGATCGATTTTATTAAAACATCGGCAAAATCAGGATTAAATGTAAACTTAGCGTTCGATATATTACTCGATTATTTAATAAACTCAAGTAAAATAAATGGGAAATAGGAATCCATTTTAATCCCTTCTTAACCTCGGAATGAATTTAGGAACTTTTTGCTTGTACTTTATGTATTCTAATCCATATTGCTTTTCTAATTCTTTTTCTTCGAAGTTTGCAAGTTTATTGTATGTGTATGCTACAATAATCCATATGCATATACTCACGATCGAAATCGAAAGAATAAGCAGGGATATGTAAATTAACAACACACTTAAGTAAAGAGGATGTCGTACATAGGCTAAAACACTAGTCCTATTCAAATGTTTTGAGTTTCGCCGCTCTTTCACAACTAAGTCGCGAGATAATTTTAACAATATCAAAGAGGGAACGAGAATGTGGAGGAACAATATTACCCGAATTAGAATTGGAATAACCGCATTGAGAATTGTTGTTAATCGGAATAAAAAAGAATCAAGTATCCAAACACTTAAAAAAACAAACGGTAAAATAATTTTAACGATGTCGTATCTGTTCGCTATTTTGGACATGCTACTTTCCAAAAGTCATAAATAATATATTCTTACCTAAATTAATGAAGGAAGTTTATACTTAAAAAATCAATTGGTCAAAAATCATATTATAAACAAAACTGATTAAAAGTAGAAATCTTCGAGAAAAGTAAAATGATCGAAAAACGATATAAGCAAAAATTTACCAAAGTTAGAAGTTCTCGTTGGTGGTTAATTCCTAAAGTGGGAATGCTCCTATTTGGAATAATAACAATCGCTTGGTTTTGGTTCAGTATTATAGCCATAATTATCGGCATTATCTTTATAATGGGCTCAAGTGATATCGCTTGGAAGCGCAATGGTGCTATTCTTGCCTTAGCAGCAGGTGTTAGTACATTTTTGATTGAACATCTATCGTCCGTTGCGCTTTACATCGTTTTAGGTATTTTACTCGTGTTATTACCCGAGCTCATATTTCTCTTCACTCACTTATATCGTATCCTTCTTATAAAGGCGGGGAAAACTCCTAAATTCCAAGCTTTTTCGTTAACTTTCTTATCTAATAAAATTTCTTCATATACAAAACTGACAATTAAAATCTTGGCAATCGCAATGCCCGTCTTTTTATGGTCTCTTGTAAGTATACAACCTGCGGTTCTTCTTGACAACAACACTAACTGTCTTTGGATAAACGCTCCATCAACGGTGAAGATTGGTGAATCTATGGATATTACCGTTCAAGCTTGGGATTCCTTTGAAAGATTAAGTAGTAATTACGACGGGACAGTAGAATTTTCCATTAAATCCTATGATCTTTCGACATATGAAGTTATAAACGCACCAAATGTACAATTACCACCTTCATACAGCTTCACAGGACAAATACTAAGCCAAGGGATGGTGCCTGGATATGAAATTAAAGATGGAAAAGACAATGGCATGCATCGCTTCAATACAATTATAAACACACCAGGGATTCACTATATATTAGTAAGCGATTCAAAAACTAAAAACACTTATTATAGCAACCCCATTATCGTAGATAATTTCACTAAAAGCGATCCTTTAATTGTTTGGGGCGATATTCATTCTCATTCTATGCTTTCAGACGGTTCTGGATCACCGGAGCATTCATTCTACTACGCTAGGAATATTGCATGCCTAGATTACTTTTCTCTTACCGATCACGGAGAACACTTAAATTGGTTTGGTTTAACCCAAAATGGTGGAAATTTGTTTACAACCTTAGAAACCGCTACAAATTTTGCGTATGAACCCTATAAATTTGTCACCTTTCAAGGACTTGAATGGACCACAAATTATGTTTCTTCATTGGATATTAATTTTGGACACTATACATGTATTTTTAGTGGAACCCATTTACCTCATGTCGCTGCAAATACTATAAAAAGCCCCTCTGTATTATGGGGAAAATTGGATGAATTCACCTTAGCTACGGGAGATCGGGTACTCGCTCTTCCACATCATACGGTTCGTAATCAGTTCATTCAAGATTGGACATATATCAACCCTAAATACGTAAAATTAGCTGAAGTTACTTCTGTTCACGGTGAAAGCCTTTTTGAACAACGACATCCCCTAAGCTATAGAGGTGCGGTCGATCCTCCTCCCGAATATGTTAAAGGTTCTTCTATAGTCGACGCCTTTAACATGGGTAAAAGAATGGTGCTCTATGCCTCAAGCGACAATCACGACGGTCATCCCGGACATAGTTTAAGTCACACGGATGCGTATATTGGACACCAATGGCCGTTTAGTATCTGGTACGCTCGAAACGGACACCCTTATCCAGGAGGGATAACTGCAGTCCATGCACTAAACTTAACCAGAAAAGCCGTGTTTGATGGGCTTGAAAATCAAAGAATTTACGCAAATTCCGACCATGGAAGACCTATTCTTGCGTTTTCTGTAAATGGAACCACAGTAGGAGACGGATCAACTCTGGTTGCTCAAACTAAAAACGATCATAGGAAAATCGAAGTATTCCTCGCCCAAGATGGCTCTCCTATAGCTTTGAAAAACACCGCGGCAACAGTATCTCCCAACTGGAGTCCTAATTGGCTTGTGTCGATAGAAATCATAAAAAACGGAGAACTATTATGGACTCAGCTCGTTTCTGATCCCGTCTCCAAATTTGATTATATTGACACTACGCCTATTCAAGGAGCATCGTATGAACATTGTTGCCTTAAAAAGGATGATGGCAACTATTACATTAACCAATATAGCGATAATCCTATAGATCCTACCTCTTTACATACCAACGGATTTGATTATTACTTAATTCGCGTCGTTGGAAGTAACGGGCGGACGAGTTACATTGGACCCATTTGGGTCGAATATTTAACTTAATTTATAAACGCTAAAACATAGAAGATAAAAAAAGAAAGGTTATAATTTATGAGACTCTCGAGCTATAATTTCGTCTTGAAGTTCCTTTCCGATTGAAGTAAAGTAAGCGTTATAACCCGTGACCCTCACTAAAAGATTTTGATAATTTTCAGGGTGTTGTTGAGCGTCTTTTAACATCTCTGCGTCAATCATGTTGACCTGCAAGCATGTACCTCCGTTTTCAATGTATCCCTTTAGATACGACTTAAACTTCTCTTTATGTTCAGGGTCTCGCAAAATAGTGGGATTGAATGTTATTGTATGGCTCGCTCCGTTTGGTAAATAGTTTAAATATTCTCCCTCTTCTGTTTTACCACCAAGGGCAATTCCTACTGAGTTTGTTACAGCAGTTGGACCTTTTATATCGGCACCATTACTAGGACAAATCGCATTTGAAAGATAAGTTCCCTTATTTCGACCATCTGGTGTGGCAACAGTGAGATATGCGTCTGCTCCTGCCCAATAATTCCACGATAACATTCCTGGTCTATATTGGAAATTTGTAGGTGTTTTATATTTCCATGTTTCGTCGGCCCATACCTTCATAACTTCTCTTGCCATATTATCTGCGCTGTCGTCATTGTTTCCATATTTAGGAGCTTTATTTTTAAAGATAGTCTGCATTATCTTGTATTCCTTACC
>JAHPYY010000121.1 GCA_019058515.1 Promethearchaeota archaeon | reverse complement strand
GTAGTGGTATGGCTGTCGCTTCCAACAATTAACATGCCTGGTTTGGAAAATCCCATTTCAGGCAAAACTTGATGGCAAATCCCTTTGTTCATTCCTAAATTATGCACAAATTTATACTTTTTTGCAAATTTTCGACAATCTTGGTGCATTTGAGCAGCGGATACGGAAGGGGCAGGAACCCAGTGATCAAGTATGAAAAATATTTTATTTGGGTCCCACACATAATCAATTCCGAGTTTTTCGTATTCTTCATGAATGCGTCCACCTAACTGTTCATGGACCATTATTAAATCTATTTCACATTCAATGAATTCACCAGGACTACATTTTTGTTGGTTTGAATGTGACAGCATTATTTTTTGGGCTATAGTCAAACTCATTCAGATTCACACCTAATTCGTTCGCTTTTGCATAATTTATTGAAATCTTCGTCTAATAATAAAACCGTACGTTTTGCAATTTTAAAGGCATCGAATAACACATCAGGATCAACTTTATCGGGAGTATCTTGACTACTATGGGTCCACCACGAAGCAAATTTCGTGTTTATATCTACAGCATTAAAGCCTCTTTGGTGGAAAGGTACAGAATCCGTATGCGCTCCAGTCGACAGGTGATACCCGTAAATCTCGATTGATTCTTCTTTTCCCGCACGCTCTAAATATTCCGCTAGAATTGGAGAAATAAGCCTTCTTGGGATAACACCATAGGATTTAAAATATTCGACTCGATTTTTATCCTTATCGAAGGTTGCAACTGATATCATGTCGAAGTTAATTTGAAACACTTTATCTTTTTCGAAGTTATGTTCATATTCATTGACGAACACTCGACTACCGATTGTCCCAAGCTCCTCGCCGTCTGTTATTAGGAAATAAACATTGAAATTCTTCAGAGGATTGCGTATGAAATATCTACTTAGTTCAAAAACGATGGACATTCCAGAAGCGTTATCAAGCGCTCCAGGAGATTTATTGTAAGTGTTAAGGAACATCAAAAATACATTTGAAACAGAGATAATGATAGTTGGTGTCCAAAAGCCTATGTTTAAAATTATTTGTGGAATGTATATAATTGTGTAAATATCTATGATGAAAATTACATAAAAAACACCTAATAGGATACCAGAGTAAAGCCAAGACCTATAGAGCGCAATTCTCCAGATAGTGTTAAATGTTTGAGATTTGCTATCTAAATGGGCAGATATGATAATGTTTCCTGCCTTATCGGTAGGCAATTCAGATGAGTCTATTTTTACAAAAACATTGGTAGCATCTCTTTTCTCTCCAAAATATTCGACCCAGAATCCAGAACGCTCAGGATGTTTAGTAGTTTTTATTATAAGAATGAAAAAAACAGCCATACTAGCCAATATCGCGAAAGTAACAATAAAATTGATAAAGGCAAATAGAGCTAAAATTAAATGGAAAGTTAAATTAAGTACCAACACTAATTTTATTAAAGTTGTGGAATAAAAATCTGAAAATTCAAAAGTTTGGGTTTTTATATCATCTTCTTTGTACCCCATGGCGTTAAAAGTATCCATAGTCAAGGAAATTGCTTTTTTCCCTCCCTCTGTCCCAGCCAGTCTCGGAAACGAGAATTCCTTTACATGATCGTATAAAGTTTCCTTAATAGTATTAATCTCACTCAATATAATTTCAGAGTCTAAAATCAATTTCAATATTAAGATATCTAAATTAACTGTGGAAGTTAAATCACATAGCAATTTATTTCTTTTGATTATGCTGCGAAAAATTTGTAAATAGAAGATATCACATAGATATTTAATATTTAGATATTAACCTTATTTTGAATCTAACATCAATATTGAGATTCGTGCTATAGAACACGCGCTCTTCAATATTTTGGGGTCGACTCGATTGTAAGTGTCGTCTTTACTATGAGTGAAATATCCCGAAGCGCGAGTGACAATATCTATTCCAGAATATTTTCTATGGTGGAAAGGAACTGTATCAGTATGAGCCCCAGTTGATATGTGAAATCCATGGAAGGGTAAATTTTCCATTTTTGCGGCTTCGTTCATAATTTTGCTCAATATTGGGGCGATTTTTTTTCTTGGAAATACACCATAGGATTTAATGTATTCAAGGATGTTACCTTTCATCCCAGCTGCAGACACCATGTCAAAATTAAACTGAAAAATCTTACCTTTTTCGAACTCGTGCTCGTGTTCGTTTACGAAGCAACGTGACCCCATCGTGCCCAATTCCTCAGCAGAAAATTGGCAGAACCACATGTTGTAGTTTCTTAATGGATTATCTTTGAAATATCGGCTTAATTCAAATACTATTGCCATACCTGAGGTATTGTCAAGACCTCCAGTACTTTTATTATGGGTGTTCAGAAAAAGAAGAAAGACATTAGATGATAATACGAAAAACATTAACACGATCATAATAAAATCTAATCCCTGAATGCTCGAGTTAATGTAATTAAATATGTTCGTAGGTAAGATTAAAAATCGTCAAGATTTCTAAATAAATGGTCTTAGTGATATAAAACACACCTAAAATTATCCCAGAATAAAGCCAAACTAAATAGACTCTAACCCGCCATATAGTTCTTAGCGTTTGCGACTTAGTATCTAAATGAGCGGAAACTACAATATTTCCTGCAGATTTCTCTTTTATCTGCGTTGCGGGTATCTTAACATAGACATTAGTGGCTGAAAGTATATTTCCATAATAATTTCCCCAAAATCCCGGAATTTCTGGATGTTTGAGACCATTGATGATTAATACTACGACTAACGCCATAGAACCTAATATAAGAACTTTGAAATAAAGGAAAATGTAGCTGAAAAACACGAGAATTAATAGGAAAGTCATGCTTAGTACTCCAATTAACTTTATACAAGTGGTACTATAGAAATCTGAAAATTTAAAGGGCTGAGTACGAATTTGGGTTTTCTTATGTCCAATTTGGGTGAAAGTTTCGAGAACTAAATCTACTGCTTTTGGTTCTCCATCTGTACCCGCAAGTCTTGGAAAGCTGAACTTCTTTAAATGCTCCAAAAGCAAATCTTCTTTAAAGTGGTTTGAATTTGGATTGTCTATACTCATTTTAGTTTTAGAGAGCGAATTTATTTTTTACTATTTCAATCACTTTTTGTTGTACATTTTCAATAATATCGTTTGAATTTACAATGGAATAACCTAAATTCTTAGCGCGTTCAACATATAATTGTCTTACTTTCTTTAAAAAGGCTAACTCTTCAAATTTTTCAAGTTCTTGTTTAGGTTTTCTCGATAACGAAACTTCAGGATCCAAATCTAAAATAATCGTGAGATCAGGAGTTCCAACAAATTTATTGATGATTTCGACCCAATCGATCGTTATATCATCAGATTGAACTGATTGATAAATAATAGACGATTCGATATATCTATCCGAAATTACAATGAATCCTTCCTCTAATTTTTTCTTAATTTCGTTATGAAAGTGTAGATCTCTGTCAGCTGCGAATAATAACGCATCTGTAGTTGCGGGAATTGAGTTATCAGTGAGAAATTTTCGTAAGAGCACTCCAATTTCGCTTTTCGATGGTTCGTGGGTTAAATGTACTTTTAATCCTGTTTTTTCGAGAAATTCGCCTAGCAAATACGTATGAGTAGTGGAACCACAGCCATCAATCCCATCAATAGCAATAAATAAACCTTTCATCTAAGACAATATAATTGTTCTCTCTATTTATTAAAATTCCTTTAATTAAAGAAAAGGAAAAAATGTTTGCAAAAATACGGAAAAATATTGTTTATTAAAAGGAGGAATAAAATAAAGTTTTATTAAAAATTACCTGTTTACGATATTTCAGAACCACAGTTGGGGCAAAATTTCTGATCGGACTCTAATTTTTCTCCACACAGAGCACAATACCTTGGCTGGAACTTTTCACCTTGCGTAATTTCTTGTACAGGTTTATATTGACTCGCAGGTTGTGGTTCAGGTTGCCTTTGGACTTTATAAGGACTTTCATAACCAATTTGACGTTGTGGCTGTTGTGAAAGTTGTTGTTGAGCTTGCACAGGTTGACCTCCAGGCAGTGCTTGAATTTGACAAATCGCATTACAGTGTACGCAACGATTTTCAGGTTTAGAGTACCAAATTATGAGATAAATTATCAAGCCAATACCCGCAGTGAATAATGCTAATATTATAGCCAAACATACATCGATTGGCTCTCTTCTTAACAAAACTTGCTGCTTACAATTCGGACAATAACCAGTAGGATTAAGGGTTGTCATTTTTTTATAATTATCACAAAATTAATCTTTTTTACTATGTATGAATAAATTTACATTCTTATATTAATGATTTTGAGTCCATATTTTATATTTACGGTTTACAACTTAGCTACACATTAAATGAAGAATTATTGGTATTGATGATAAATTGACTTCAAATTTCTAATAATGCGTCTAATGATGCTAGATGAAAAATAAAAATAGATTTTTTATACTAACTCTTTTAAAATTTGTACTGCTCTTTCAGTGTTAAATATCCCACATACGCACGGTTTAGCTAATCTTTCTGCTGCTTTTTGAATAGATATTTTTTGATTTTTAATAAGATGGGCATAATACAATACTGATTGAGGAGAGATACAGTGATAGCCACACATGGTTGTAATTTCTAAAACCTTTTCGGAAGGTAATCTATCCTTTTTTCCAAATGTACCAAGCGATATGTGAGCAGAATTCAAACTTAATCCCAATCTATTGCCTAGATCCCGTATTTCATCAATTAATCCTTCGATAACTATTGAAACGCCTAAATCCTCGTTTTTTAGTTTAATAAGTATTTCTTCTACTGTTTTCTTGTTATCAAACGTAGCAGATATAACTGGTGAGATTTTCCAGGCTTTTTTAGTCATTATATTAACGGGATTGTGATCGTTCATTACGTTTGCGATTTTTAGCATTTTTTCTCTCGCATCGGGAGCTTATCTCTTTAAAATTTCCATAAATTCATAGAAATACTTGTAGGAATTCTTAAAATGCCCGTCTTCTTTAGAAAATTTCAAGCCATCTGTAAAAATCGCTTCAAAACCGTCACTATTCTTATTCTTGATAATAGACTTATATTCTTTTATTAAGTTCTCAAAGATATCCAATACTTTAAGAAATTCAGGATTTTCCATTTGTATGTCGCCGAACATCTCCATTTCTCGTTGTATTATGCTTTCAGCAAATACTTTTTGCAATAGGAAGGTAGTTCCGGTGAATCGAGTTAATTCGCTTAAGGGTTCGTTTACCCGTTTTAGAAGATTTAAAAATAATATGTTAAACATGTGAGGGACGCCCAGAGTTAGAGCGACTTTTAAATCGTGAGTTTTGCGATCAGTTTCGGTGAGAATTATTCCATCTGATTTGAACATATCTAACAAATCGTTAACGATAGACTCATAATGCAGCGTACCACCAACTTTTACCACTATTATAACATAATTTTTCATATTTTTTATTCCAGGACCAAACATTGGATGGAGTGATAATGAATTAATATTGAACTTATGTCGAACTTCGTCCAAAGCCAAGAATATTGAACTTTTTAACGAACAGATATCGAAGATTAACGAATTTTCCTTCATAAATGGTGCAACTTCACGAATCACATCTGGAGTACTTTTTATTGGAACGGAAACTAAGACTATATCTGCATTTTGGACACTTTTGCGTAAATCTAGCTCGTAATTTACATTTAGTTCTTCTGCTACTTGCTTTAATTTTTTTTCTGTTCTTGCGGTGAGGGTTACATTAAAGTCATGGTTGTTAAAATATTTCGTGAACGCCACCCCCATTCCGCCAGAACCTCCAATTATAGTAATATTTTTCCCTATCATAATATCTTCTCTAACTGGTCAATTGCTTAATTAATTTAGGTCTAATTAAATTAGTATCGGGATTTATGCCTGTCCACCAGTCAAAAGCTAAGGCTCCTTGATTAATCAGCATATCTAATCCGCCAAGTGTTTTACATCCTACTTCTTCGGCATTTTTTATGAGTTTGGTTTTCATAGGATTGTAAATCAAATCAAAAACAAACAATTCGTCGTGTAAAAATTCAATCGAAATAGGAACCTCAGTTGTATTTGGACTCATTCCTATTGGAGTTGTATTAATTAAAATATCTGCTTTTTTGGTTTCAATCTCTAAAACCCGGTTCTCTAATTTTTTTCCCTCGATTCGAGTACCAGTTTGACGAGCGACTTTACTTGCAAGAGCTATAGCTCGCTTTTCCGTTCGATTTACTATTATAATTCTCTCAGCATCCTTAGCTAACGCAAAACAAATAGCTTTGGCAGCACCTCCCGCTCCTAAGACTAACACAGTTTTTCCTACCACTTTGCATCCTGCGTCGATTAATGCTTTTTTAGCACCTTCTGCGTCGGTATTTCTTCCAATTAATACCCCATCAGTGTTCTTTATTGTGTTTATCGCGAGAATACTTTTAGCTACACCTTCTATCTTATCTAAAAACGGAATTATTGACTCTTTATGGGGAATTGTCACATTAATTCCCTTGATATCCAAAGACTTGAAACTCTCTACTGCTTGTTTTAATTTATTAGGTGAAATATCAAAAGCGACATATACATAAGGTAATTTTAAGTCGACAATCCATGAATTATGCATCAAAGGGCTAAATGTATGGGAGATAGGATGTCCAATTATGCACAAAAGCTTGGTCTTTGCAGAAATAGTGCTATAATTACTCATTATTCAATTTAATCTATACTATAAACCTAATAAAATGTATCCTTTAAACGATAGTAAAAAGCGTGATTTCAATTTATCAGATATTTTCTAATCAATAGCAATCTCTAACCAAGCGAAATAACAAAAGATGAGTTTTTGAGCCGAGAATCTAACGATTGGTTGGTTCCTCCTCCAATGTGAACCGCATCGTAACAATATCCTTAGTGCTCAATCGCAAGACTTAACGCTTCCTCATTGGAAGTGGGAGGATTGGTAACATAACAGTCAATCTCTCCGCAATATAGGCTCATAGGTTCCGCACCGTATTTTTCGTATCAATACTTCAATACCGCAAGGTGATATTCTTCGTCTGCGATTGTGCGATTACGATCCACACTTAACAAATTTGGATCTAAATTGTTTTTGTGTAATAATTGCTTCAGTTCCGTTTCTTTCATCGTATTTTAGTAAATCTTATATTATTTATAATTAATTAGAGAATATATTTTTTGAATAAATTTAGAAATAATCACAAATAAGAGCTAAAAAAATGGATAAAAATAAAATCTCAACTGGGATAACTGTGTTTCCAATGCCAGCTGGAGTGATTTCGGTTGGATCAGGAGACAATGCTAATTTAATTACATTGGGTTATGTGGGTAAAGTATGTATGGAGCCACCGATTATTGCTATTTCGATGAGAAAAAGCAGACACTCGTACAAGTTGATAGAGGGTTTAGGAGAGTTTGTTCTTAACTACCCTTCAAAAGACCAACTATACATCATGGATTATTGCGGAAACCATTCTGGGAAAGACATCGACAAGTGGGAAAAGTTAAGCTTAACGAAAGAAAAAGGAGCAGCGGTTAAAGTACCTCTTATAAAGGAATTCCCCTGGAATATGGAGTGTAAAGTAGTTAACAGGCTAGAGTTAGGGTCTCATGTTTGTTACTTTGGGGAAGTGGTTGCTGTTCATTCGGACTCTAAGTACATATCGAACGGAAAGCTGGACCCACTAAAACTCGACACATTCATCTACACAAACGGTCATTATCTTGGAGTAGAAAGGCAATCATTAGGAAAGTACGGTTTTTCTTTAAAAAAAAGCTAATATAAAAACTCTTCATATTTATAATTTAAGATTTAGAACTTCATTTTTTTGAGAGAGAGCACATATTTCAAATAAAAAAAATATCGCTTTGATCGGTTTTATGGCAACTGGTAAAACCACGGTCGGAAAAGCGCTAGTTAAAAGGATTGGAAGAGGTTACAAGCTTGTAGAAACTGATCAGATAGTTATTAATATCACAGGTAAATCAATTCCACAAATTTTTGCCGAAAATGGAGAAGACATGTTCAGAAAATTCGAGATTGAAGCTTGCAAGATTGCTTCAAAAGCTAAGAATGTTATTATATCTTGTGGAGGAGGTATTGTCATAAATGAGGAAAATTTACATATCTTAAAAAAAACGAGTCTTATTGTGTTATTAAAAGCTACTATTAAGGAGATTCTCGAAAGAGCCATTAATGAAGGAAGAGAAAAGCGACCAATAATAGATAAATGTAATTCTCAGGCAGAGATAGAGAGAATCTATGAATTAAGAAAGCCTTTATACGCTTCTCACGCTGATTTAATAATCGATACAACTAATAAACGAGTTGATGAGATTGTTTATATTGTTATGAAAGAATTTAACCTATAATCCCTATCCGAATTGCTAAAAAATGTCAATAAAGAAATGTTTCATGGAAATTATTAAGGAGATAAATAGTAATATTACATTACCTTCTTTAGAGCAAATATTTATTCCTTTCATAGAAAAGGGCGAAAAATGTAATACTAAAAGAGCAAATTTTGGAGCTGCTCAATTGTCTGAAGGAACAATTGGATTATTTTTTCTCAATCTCTCCGAGGAGGCATATCATTCGTTTTTTCGACTTGATTTCTCTGAATATTTAGAAATGAGCGCTTTTGATGTTTCTAAAAGCTATAATTCCAAAGACTTAATTAAAAGATCGATTGGTCTAGGGATTATTAACGCTATATCTCAATACATTTTCAAGAAAAGTAAATATGATTTTAACTACACTCTCGATGCACTTGGTTTATTGAACATACAATCAAAGGATAGGATCGGGATGGTTGGGTATTTCCATCCACTACTAAAGAGAATTAAAAATATCGGAGCAGAATTAATAATTATCGAAAAAAAAAAAAAATTTTTAATGAAAAATTCAAATTTCGTAGTTACCCTTGATAAATCAAAATTAGAGGATTGCAATAAGGTTTTATGTACAAGTACGACACTTTTGAATGAAACTTTAGAAGAGATACTTTATCACTGTAAGAATGCTGAAAAAATTTCCTTAATAGGTCCTACTGCAGGGTTTTTACCTGATCCTGTTTTTAATTTAGGAGTAGATGTAATTGGGGGTCTAAATGTTTCTGATTCGTCTTTATTCGTAGATCTCTTTAAAAATCGAATAAACTGGAACCCTGCATGTAAAAAATACTGCATAATTAGAGAAAAGTATCCTGGTTTCAATTCTCTCTTAAGAAAAATTACCGAAAAAAGTAATTGATTTTTCAGATAGTTGGCTATTAATTGCATTCAACTTATGCAATAAAGTATTCTAAAGAAATTTATTAAAAAATCATATTTAAATTAGTTAAATTTATTATCTTCTAAAATATTAATAGTGTTTTTTGGTATCATGACACAATTTAAAAGAATTAAATGTTCCTGTGGAAACGAAAATCCACGTAAATTACACGAAGAACCTAACAAAAGTACAGTACTCTACTATTCTATGCAAGGAACTCCTGTGTATAAGAAGCGAATCAAGTGCGGTATGTGTGGAAAGGTATTTGATAAGCCTTAAATCTTATCATAAACACTACTTTTTTTTAACTCATATTTTAGATATAGCTTGAAATATCTTTCTCATATCTTCTATGTGTATTTGTCCTGGAGCCGTTGACTCAGAGAAGTATCCATATGTAAACGGTGAACCGAAATTCACGCATAGAATCCGTGATATGAGACCTAAATCTCCCATACAAAAACATATGACCTTTTGGTTCGCCTTTTTAAGATGCTCACTCAATTTAAGGCATAGCAAATTATCTTGGAATTTACGGGCTGTAAAGATATACTTATACAAAATTTTTTCATTAAAAGAGCTTATATTTACGAATAATCCTTCAATCTTCTTCATATTCAACTCATGAAGTTGCATAGCTTCTTCAAATGTAGGGCTGGCATCGAAGTTATGATAAGAAAGGATTATATTTACATTGTATTCGTTTGCTAATTCAATAATCTGGGAGAGGACTTTTCGACTCGAATTTATTTCAATATCTAAAAACTGGGGTTTTTCCTTCAACAATGTTGTGAAAACATTGAATTTCTTAGTTTCTGAAATTCTCATATTCCCCCCTTCACTGAAATCTCGAAGCGTAAAGATCAACTCAACATTTTTTGTGAAAAATGATTTCAGTTTTTCGATAAACTCTTCTGTAATCTTATTTACATCGTTTATATAATCAAACCTTAACTCTACTAAGTCGGGATTATGTTGTTGTAAGGCGAAAATTGACTTTTTTAATTGTGTTAAATCGTCGTTATTAACAGGAAAAGCTACGCATATTTTTGGGAGCATAGGTAAAAATAATAAATAGAAAATTTAAATAATTAAGCGATTATTTCTTTAATATCGTTTTCGGTGAGTTCTAGCGTATTTTCTGCATTTACCCGCCTGAGCAAGCTTTTTTCAGCGTAAAATTCGATAATTGGTTTTGCGTTTTCCTCGTACACATCTAACCGCTTTTTTAGGGTTTCTTCGTTATCATCAGTCCTTTGCTTAAAATGAATCTCAGCACCGCAAATATCGCAAATTCCTTCCTTTTTTGGCAGTAATGTAAATTTATTATATATAGCTCCGCATTTATCGCACGAATATCTCCCCAAAATTCGTTTGGTTATTACATCTCTGGGTACTTCGAGTAAAAGACACATATCTAAATCCGTCATTTCCTCCAAAGCATTTGCTTGAGCCATAGTCCTTGGATAGCCGTCTAATATGAATCCGTTAATTTTAATATCCTCTCTATTCAACCGTTCGTTTATCATATCGTTAACTACGCTATCTGGAACTAGTTCACCTTTATCCATGTAAGATTTTGCTTTTAATCCTAAGGGAGTTTCGTTTTTCAAGTTCTCCCGAAATATATCCCCTGTACTGATATGCACCAGATTTGGCTCAACTTTAAGAAGCTGAGAGGCCAGAGTTCCTTTTCCACTTCCGGGCGCGCCAAATAATACTATTTTTTTCATGGTTTTCAATTTGAGTTCTATTTATTGTATAAATTGAATCAATGAATCTTGAATTTTAACGATTTCTTAAATTTATCCTCACAATGTATGATGTAAGTAATATTTGTCTTGATAAGATACCAAATGATAATTCTATTTAAACTTGATTTAAGTGGGTAGAAAATGGAACTACTTCCTCCTATGTTCCGACGAAATACTCAGGTAAGTGTAGAAAGGAAATACTGCGACGATTTCATAATAAATAAAATTATTCCTAGTAGCACACAAGGAGCGTTTAATCTTCACGAGCGTCAAAAACTTAAGTTTGAGATATTAACCGAGTTAATTCGAGACTTATTCAAATACAAAAACTCAAAGAAGTGTTTTACCACAATATCGAACCTTATTACTACATGTCTTCTTAGTTTTGAAGAAACTTGTCCTTTAGATTTGTTTTTTGAGGAACCAGAGCAATTAAAATTCGAAGATGACGACGAAGTTAAAAAGTTATTAGCTAACGAATTGGATATAGATCTGGAGGAACTTCCGAATTAGCCAACCAATCGGTGCTATATGCGTTAGGAATGCGATCTATCAAGTACTTAACCCTCTTTCTCTCAATAAGGCTAAATAATTTTGAATACGCCCTAGAAATAGTTAATCCATAATAGGTATTTCCGAAAAAGGTGTCAGATTTATTTATTAGGGTTAAAATCGTTTTTTTGCTGCCTAAGTGCAAATAAATTGAGATGTCGTTTATTAAAAGTATGTTTGTAGGATTATACTTGTAAGAATCGAGTATTTTCCTTATTTTCTTAAAATTTCTTAAAGCGTATGAATATAACTCACTTTTAGTAGTCGATTGCAATCTTGGTGGGATTATTTCGCCAGTAATAGGCAAATAATTGCATTTGAGAGAACGAGATGAAAAATCTGAAATTTTTCCTCCGATTTTTAAACCTTGGAAATGTTGAATGTTCGGAGCGAAATCGAGTATACTGATCTCAGAGGGGGAAATTTCCTTGTCTAATAGAAAATCAACAAATTTCGCAGTCATGTAAGT
>JAHPYY010000120.1 GCA_019058515.1 Promethearchaeota archaeon | reverse complement strand
GCCCAATTCTTAATTAACACCGCGTGGGAAGGTTGGCACTGCGACCGAGTTAACATCCCGTGGGTGCCTAAAGTGTATTTAGGTAAAGAAAAATTCACTAACCTGCGAGTCCCTAAGGAATATGTCCTCGGAGGAATTGGCAAAGGACGCGAACATCTGTTCGAAGGATTAATTCCTGAACGAATTGGGATTGCTTATGGTGCGATTTCTCAATGTTGGGGGGCTCTAACCCACGCTATGATTTACGCGAACATGAGAAAGCAATTTGACCAGATCATTTTGTTGTTCCAAGGCGTAGGATTCAATTTAACAGATTATTGGGCCCAAACTAGCAACCTGACCTTCGGTCTTCTTAAGTTCTGTGAAAACTACGATGAGAAAATGGAAAAGTTTGGTGGGCATATCCCTGCAAACATCGCTCAAACCCTAGTTGCAGCCGCAAGTCAGTTCAAGTATCAGTGTACCGCCTTATCCAAGGATATTTGCTATGAAGCGGCTAATCTTATGGGTGGCGCCGGTCTTTGTGATAATACATTGATGGAAGATTATGTTGGTATCTCTCGTATTCAAGAAATAGTCGGAGGAAGCCGACAAATCCAGCAATATATTATGAGCATGGCTCTTAGACGACATTTCAAAATGTTATGAAAATAAAATTAGGGATATAACAGTTTTGGCTGTTAATCTCGATAATTTTTCTCTTCTTATCTATTTTTTTTCTATTAGATATCTTTTTTAAAATTTAAGACTTCATACCAGTACAAAGGAGATACCCTACAAATTTAGAAGCCTTTTTATTTCTGAAAAGCTTTCTTTTTGTTTTACTTAGGAGTCCAAACTTTTTTCGCAGTGTCTTGCTTTTCCAAGCGTAGGATATCAAGCGACCCGTCATTTTCATGAGGGGTTTAAACCCTCCAATATCTTTCATAACGTTTGTTACCTTTATATTCTCGTAAGGGAATTCTCGTATTTGTACATTGGTGAGGGAAGCATCTTGAAAAGCCTTCCTCCAATCTGAAACAGTATATAATGTAAAGGGAAAATCAGTTAACTCTTGCAAAATTTCTTCAGATTCCTCAATAAGTTTATTTGCCTCAAATGAGATGTTATCTGCTTTGAACATTTCGTTAATTCCGAGATATCCACCTGGTTTGAGTACTCTAAAAAATTCTTTAAACGCAGAATCTAATATCAAAAATTGAGAAACAAAAGCAGTAATAATCGCGTCAAACGAATCATTATCAAATTCTAAATCGTACGCGTTCCCAACTTTGAATTTGACTTTATCAGTTAGATTTTCCTCTTCAGCTCGCTGGATCGCCTTTTGTATCATTAACTCAGCAATGTCAATTCCTATCACAGTACACTCGAAATTTTTAGCTAAATAACACGAATTGAAACCTGTTCCACACCCAACCACCAAAATTTTCTTACCTTCGCATATATTGCACATCTCAGCTAATTCCTCAATTGATGATATCCCCCCAATGTTAAAAAACGGGGCTTTCAGATGCGCCATAAAATCGTAATAACTCAAATCTTCAATTTCTTCTATTGTGAGTTCTTTAGCTTCCATTGTTGTTTTTTTGTTTTTCAATCTTATTGAAAAATATTTAATACAGCATATTACTTATAGAATTTTAACTATTTAAGTATTTTCATCCATACTGAAATTCACTAATTATGAAGTTCAAAAAAAATAAAAATTACAATTACTTATAATTATTAAAAATGTCTGAGTATTGAAAGAGAAAATCAGTATAGAACTCTAATAATAATTAAAATGGAGAACTAAGACAGAAAAGTGAATATTCTTGAATTAAATGATAGAATAGACAATTTATCATCCAAATTAAAAGAACTTGCTAAATCGACAGAAGATTCAAACGCTTTGGAATCATTATTAAAAAGGTTTGAACAAAAAATCAATTCTTTCTATTTAGTAATTACTCAAAGAAATGAATATCTCTTTAATGAAAAAATTCAAGAATATGAAAGAAAAATCGTAAATCTTTTAGTCGAAGTGGGTAAAAAAAGAGGAGATACGGCGGTTTTCTCTTCAATCGTGGTTTATTTATTGATTCATAAAGATGGTCTAACCCAACAGCAATTAAAGGAGCTAACAGGGTTTTCAATAGGTTCAATATCGACTACCTTGGCTTCAATGGACGAAACAGGTGTCATAAAGAAATCACTTATTAAAGGATTACGTACTTATCTCTATTCTCTCGGTGAAAATTTAGGACCAATAGCTTCAAATATAAAGTATGTAAAAATTGAGGTAAATCGCAAAACGATGGAATTCATACGCTCTAAAATTGAAGAATTAAATAATTTGCCAGAACAAAACAAAAATGGAAGCAAATTACTTCTAAATAGGATCAACGAGCTGATTAAGTTTTTAAAAGTAAGGGAGCAAATAATTGAGAAAATAGTAAGTGAATTTCCCTTCGAACAATTCTCGTAATTCTAATGAATAGGTTAGGAAATTGAAAAAGTTTAATAAAGTCTCTGCTGATGTAAAAAGAATTGAACAAGAGATAGTTAACTTTTTGGTTGAATCTCCTATATTTATAGGTCGAATACCTAAATCGATTGTTATAAAGGCGTATTTTGTTACTCGGAAGAGTCTAACTCAAAAAACTCTAAAAAAGTTGACGGGATATTCTTCTGGTACCATTTCTCAAGAACTTAGAAATATGATCAAGCAGGGAATAATTGAAAAATCTCAAGTCTCAAGTTCTGGAGAAATTACCTATACGATGAACTCTATAAGGTTAGGGCTTATAAATTCGAATATTAACACTATCAATGAAACAGCGATTTATATGGAAAATATTTTGCTTGGAATTAAATCAGAATTAGAGAAACAAAAAAAAGAACTAGAAGAATTGAGGGGATTTCAGGAAATCTACAAGATTGTTAATCTTTTTCTATACTCTGTGGGATTCTCAAAAAGCCTTTTGGGATTATTAGAAGAAGAACTATAACTTAAACGCAAGAGTAATAATTAGATACTCATAACAGATAGACCTTCGTCCACGAATTTATAGAGAATCTCGAAGCCTTTTTGTCTTTTTAATATTTTTCTCACAGTTTCTCTTGATTTTGGCTTAATTAGCCAAATAACGCAACCTCCACCCCCAGCACCACAAACGCGACCTCCAATAGCTCCATTTTTTTCAAGAAGGAGATTTAATTCCTTCATATAGTCTGAAGTTAATAGAGGGTTGAATTTGGACTTTTTTTTCCAATCTTCAGTTAAAAGCTTTCCAAAAAGTTCAAAATCTTCGTCTAATAGGCAATCTCTTACTTGATAAGCGATTTCTTTAAGTTTATCTAAAGACTTTTTTGATTCCTCCTTTTTTGTTAAATATGAATCTATTTGCTTTCCCACCATATCGCCACTCGTATGCGGTTCACCCGTGTAAAAAAGCACGAGGTTGTCTTGGATTAAATTGATGAAGGAACTTGAAATTTTCAATCGATTTACTTTAACGTCTGAATCTCCACGAAATTCTAACCCATTAAATCCCCCGTATACTGCAGCGTACTGATCTTGTCGCCCTCCAGGATTTTTCAATATTTCATCCTCAACTCTAAAAGCCAGTTCAGCAATCTGATTTTTGTTCGATTTTAACTCCTCTAATTCAAGAATTCCAGCAATAGTCGACACGCACAAGCTAGCTGAAGCACCAAGTCCTGCTTTTTTAGGAGGCTCCTCGTGAGAATAGAAATCATATCCGTAGTTTAACTTTAATAATAAGAAAATAGCTTCGAAGATATCAATGGTTCCGTTTTTATCTCCTAACCTTTCAACCTCTTTATAATTGTATGAAGTAAATTTCTCGTTAGCGTAAAGTTTGATTAAAGAGTCAGTCCTTTTCTTTATGAATTGCCTGAAATATTGGTCGATAGGCGCGTTAACAACAAACCCTTCATAGTCGGTACTATACGGCTCGACATCAGTTCCCCCTCCGCCAAACGCTATTCTTACGGGAGATTTGCTTAAAATCATATAAATCTCTTAGATATTATCAATATATACTTAATAAGTTTATAAAAGAATAAAAAAAAATTCCTGTCTATAATACACAT
>JAHPYY010000119.1 GCA_019058515.1 Promethearchaeota archaeon | reverse complement strand
TAAGCTCTAATTCAGGTAAACGTTCTTTATTGTATTCTAAATCTAAAAATTCTGCGAATTTCTCCAAGTAAAGTTCTGCAGGGAATTCAAAATTTTGAGGAAAGATATCTTTACCATAGATTTCTACATCGGTTAATTTCATATCATACGCTATTTTTTTCAAGGAGTTTTCTAATATCGGTTCAAGTTCTTCTACGACCAAGACTTTATCGACTGATGTTAGGAATTGTTGGATCAGTTTTAACGGTACTGGATTTACCATTCCCAACTTCAATATAGATACCTTATCTTTCACTCCATAGTAATTTAAAGTGTCAATCGTGTGAGCGTAAGGGACGCCCGTAGATATAAATCCGTAGCGAATTCCGTTAATTTCTTGTTCTGACATTCTTAAGGAATTATAAGGATTATCGTCAGCGGCATCTTGAATGAGATTAAACCTCTTTAATTGGTTTAAACGATGTATTCTTGAATGAGAAGGTAAACACACCCACCTTTTTCGATCCCAATCAAAATCAGCTTGTCTATCTGAGACTCTAATCTCATCTAAGACTACATCACCCCTTCCGTGATTTAATCGAGTAGTTGTGCGAAAAATAACAATGCATTCGTACATTTCGGAGAAATCCAGCGCAAATTTAATTATATCTTTAGCTTCTTGAGGCGTTGAAGGTTCAAACACGGGAATTAATCTATGTAAACCGTAATAGCGGTTATCTTGTTCGTTTTGGGATGAAAATAGACTAGGATCATCTGCAGAGATTAATACCATCCCACCCCTAGTACCCGCATAACTCGCAGTTAATAACGCATCTGAAGCTACATTTACACCAACATGCTTCATACAAGCAACTGCCCTTATATTTGATATAGCAGCCCCGTAAGCTGTCTCAAAACACACCTTTTCGTTAATACTCCATTCTATCTTCAAATGAGAATGGTATGGTTGCATTTTTCCGAGTGTGTCAAGAATCTCTGAGGAAGGAGTTCCAGGATATCCCGCCACTACTATAACGCCGGCTTCTAAAATACCTCTTGCTATCGCCTCGTTTCCTAGCATTACAACCTTTCTACCAGTATTATTCACTGCGAAATAAGGAACGCTCAATACTTACCACTTTATATTCTTTTTCCGGTTTCAAATCCTAAATCAAACGCTTTTTCATTAATAGTCAAAGCTTTTGAGGGGATAAATTTGCGAATCGCATGTTTAATTGAAGACCCTTTTAAGGGTATTAAATTCAATCCTGCCAATACTCCTAACATAACTACATTTAACGAGCGAACATCTCCTGCTTGTTCAGCCATTGTTGTCCCATCAATAAATGCTACCTTGTTAGAAACCTTCTCGAGGAATTCTTTAATCTCAGAAATTTTAAGGTAATTATCCGATTTTTTCACGATACCCGAAGGTAATAAAATGTAGTTGTTCACCAAAAACACCGTGTCTTTTCCCCCGTAATCGTGATATCTTAACGCTTCGCTTGCTTCCAAAGCCATAATTACATTAACTTCTCCTCTCGGAATTAAAGGACCCTTCACAGTTTTGCCAAATCTCAGGAATGAGGAAACAGAACCCCCTCTCTGAGCCATACCATGTGTTTCAGCGGTTCTTACATTAAAATTCTCCGTCATCGCAGCCCAAGCTAAAATCTGAGTAGCTCGAATAACTCCTTGACCTCCAACACCCACATGTAATGCATTAAACACTAAAAATTTCTGAAAAGATTTATCTCCCAGTTCTTCTAGCTGTAAAAACAATTTTCTTATACCGTTATTTCTTCAAAACTTAAATTGTAAAAAAAGTTCTATGCAAAATAGCAATACTTACAATATATAGTTATTTCTATTAAGTAGGAATGGGATTTCATTCCCTTAGATAAGTATAGCTGTAGCCAAGCTGTTTCGATGTATAAACTAAAGTAAATACCTTTTATTCTTATTTTCCATAAATTCTAACGTTTTCCAAATGACTTGGCGGTCAAAATGGGGATATTCTTGTTGGATCTCATCAATAAAATAATTTAATCTAATCAAATCGTAGATTAATTCAAAGGGGATCTTCGTACCTTTTATAACAGGCTTTCCACCTAAAATCTTTGGGTTTGATTCAATAAGGTCCGATCTCTTCTAAAATATAGTATAGAGACTACCATAAAAAATAACAAAAAAAGCGTATTATTCGAATAAAAACGCGTGATGTGGTTTCTCAAAATACGGAGTCTCCAACGCGCTAATCTCTTCTATACCATCCTCGACACAATGGCAATTCCAGACGGATGAATGCCATGCTAGATTATATTAATTCATTTTTTATTATGAACTACTATAACCCTCTGAAGCAAATAGAGCTGCTCCAATAGCTCCTACTAATTGAGGTCTTGGAGGAATTAGAATCTCTGCATTAATCTCACTCCTTAAAAGATCCCCTATAATGCTATTATATTCTATTAATCCCCCAGTTAGTACAATAGTACCCTCTAATTCAGTCATTTCAATTATTCTTTTAATAACAGACCCAAACGCACTCTTAATCAAGTCTTCAACTTTTTCCCCCTCTTTTATTCGAGTTAGAATTTCTGTTTTAGCAAATACAGTACAATAACTAGCAAGAGGGGTGATAGATGAAGATTTTAATGCTAGTTCGTTTAAATCATGAAGTGGGATATCAAGACGATAGGCAATTTCTTCGATAAATGCCCCTGTTCCTGCTGCACATTTTCTATTCATCTTAAACCTAACGATTTTGCCTTTATCATCAAGCTTTATTACTTTGGTATCCTGTCCTCCTATATCAATAATGGTTAATTTCTCGGGAAAATAATGATAAGCACCCTTAGCATGACAACTAATTTCTGTTTTGCTACTATCAGCAAAAGAAACTTTATTTTTTCCATACCCTGTTGCTGTGATATGTCCTATTTTTACCTTTGGAATTGATACATTTGAAATTGCTTCTTTAAAAGTTAATTTAATGGATTTTTCAATAGGTGCTCCAGTTCGCTTAATAAAAGAACTTACCATCTCTTTATTAGTATTTAAAATTACAGATTTTACATAGGAGGTTCCTACATCGATACCCACATAATAGGATTTTGTAGACATAATTTTTCTTTAATTCAAGGTTAAAATAATCGAAGATTAATTCGTGGGTAGTTGATGTGCTCTGATCAAAGCCACAAACAGTTTGTTTAGTGGAGTTGGAATACCGACTATCTTTCCATATTCTACTATTTTTCCGTTAAGAAATTCTATCTCTGTTGGGGTCCCATGTTCTATATCTGCTTGCATTGAAACTTTATGATGCCCTGCTTTATCCAAATACCTCATGCATGAATCAATGAATTCTGGTTCAAATTCAATACCTCTAGCTTGTGCTACTGAAATTCCTTCTTCTAATATTTTTCTTATATACTTTCTCGTATCTTTAAATTCCATTACTTGCTTCATTGTACTTCTTGAGGTGACGCAAATTGGACTTATTGTATTGAGTATGCATTTTACCCATTCGTGCTTCTTGATCTCTAAACTAAAAGAAGTTTCTAATCCTGCCTTAGTAATGATCTCTGCCAATTTCTTAGCAATTTCTTCAGCTTTAGGATTCAAAGCGCCAATATAATTAGGAGGATTGAAAAAGGACATTCTTATAATACCTGGAAATTCTAAATTTCCTGCATAATTCACTACAACTCGAATAGTATTTTCATCCCCAAAATATTTTGCTATGAGTTTTTCTGTATCAAAACCATTCTGTAAGCTTATTAAGATTGTTCCTTGCACAACAACTTCTTTGAGTTGGGGTAGGATTTTATTAAGAAGAGATGCCTTGACGGCAATAAATAAATAATCAACTTGTCTATTTTTAAGTTCGTTAATTGAATAACAGATTTTTTTTTCAGGAAATTTCACGTTGAACTCTTTAAAATGGATTAATGTTAATCCTTTCTTCTTTATTTTATCCATATGGTTCTTATTAATATCCACAAGAATTATATTGTGTCCTTCTTTAGCTAAGTGAGCAGCCAATATCCCACCAGTTGGACCAATTCCAATTATTCCAATCTTAAATTCATCACTCATGTTGACACCTCTAATATCCTTTTCATTAATTCTGATAGCTTTTCTGCTGCAACTCTCCTTTTTTTTAGATTAATTGTATTAGCGTCTAAAAATTGAAGCGCACCGGGAATACAAAACTTTACACATAAAGGATCCCCCTCACAAAGATCACATTTTATAATCTTTCTATTTTTATCAATAACTAGGCCCCCAAGTGGACAAAAAGTTACACAAAGTTTACATCCTACACACAAATCTTTATCGATAAGAACTGCTCCAGTTTTCTCATCTCTGCTTACAGCATTCATTGGACATACTGTTTCACAAATAGGTGTCTCACAGTGTTGACAGATCATTGGAACATATAAACCAACATTTTCCCATTTTACAACATGAATTCTTGCTCGGGAGGGATTACTAACCTTTTCATGAAATAGAGAGCACACATTTTCGCATAATCTACATCCAGTACATTTTTCTGGATCAACAAATAGAATTTTTTGCATTTAATATCCCTCCATTTTAAATTATATGAGTTGGTTCCTTCTCAATACCAAGTCTACTGAGTGTTTTTTCAGTGGGAATACCATATTTATCCCATCCGTGAAGGTTATAATTTTCATCAAGCATTTTCTCTAATTTTTCTCTTTCAATCTTTAATCCTTTTACACGTGGTAATCCTATAGGTGTAGGTTCTTTAAAATATCTGTCCGGTAAAACATCATCTTTTCTTGAAAATCCTTCCCTATTATTAAACATCCTTTCAATAGTGTAAATTCTCTCCCCAATATCCATAAGTTCAGATATGGAGAATTCCATCCCCGAAACTAAGTATATTAATTTTGCGAATTCTTCCCATTTTGGAGCATGAACAGCTAAAAAGACAGTTTGAAATTTACAAGTACCAATTGCATCTGTAACGGCGTATAATATTTCTTGCCACCATACCATACGACTTTTCCCTTCATAAGAACGGTAATCAGAAGACATTTTATCGCCATATATTTCCTCTAAAAAATCCTCTGGTAATCCATAAAGATCTATAGCTGGGCGGCCTCTCAGATGATCCGCGCCTCTTGTTGATGTAGCAATACCAAGCGCGAGACTAGGAGTAGGGCGTTCGTCAGAATGTAAATTACTCATACCTTTTATTTCAATAGCATAATATCTAGATTCTTCTCCAATCTTAGGAATTGCAATTTTAAATCCATCAGCCAGTATATCTCCAAAACCTTCTCGATTAGCGATTTTTCGAATCAGTTCATAAAGAACTTCTTCATTCCCCCATTCAAGTTTTAATCCACCTGTTGTTTTTTCTGTAATTATCCCCTTCTCGTATAATTCCATTGCCCAAGCGATAAGTCCGCCAGATTCTAATGTATCTAAACCATATTTGTTAACTAAATGGTTTGCTACCAAAACTGTATTCATTTTTTTGCAATCAACCATCGTACCAAAGGCGCCTAAAGATGTATATTCTGGACCTTCAGCAAAAAATGGAGCAAAAGCGCCTTCTTTCATAGTATAACGATGGCGACAACTTACTGGACATCCATAACAGCCCGACATCCCAATAGTATATTTATCCATCTCTTCAGGTTCGATATCCCAACCTTGTTCTAACTGATTTAATTGAAAATTTCTCGTTCGAATTAACCCAGTTGTGTTTGTAGTACTATATATTACAAGAGTACCCCATTTTGATGCAGCTCTAGAATATCGATTCTTCATAACCATATCGATCATTTCTTTGCAATATGTCAGTAATTCCTCTGGGTAAGCGAATTTAATATCCATAGTTCCACGTGCTGCAATTGCCTTTAAATTTTTAGAACCCATAACACAGCCCATACCTGTACGTCCTGCAGAGTTTTTCATACCTGTTCTTACATTAGCATAACGTACAAGATTTTCTCCTGCTTCACCTATTACCAAAGATTTGATTTCTTCATCTCCGTGTTCTGTTCTGATTAGGTTTTGTGTTTCAAATGTATCTTTCCCCCACAGATATGTTGCATCTAAAATTTCAATCTCTCCATCATGTATCCAAAGATAACTAGGTTTCTCTGCTTTTCCAGTAATAACTAAATGATCAAATCCTGCCATTCTCATTTCAGGAGCAAAAAAACCCCCTATATTAGAATCACCAACTGCTCCAGTAATAGGAGATTTTGCTGCGATATCGCACCTTCCACTTCCCATTGCAGGGATACCAGTCAACAATCCTGCAC
>JAHPYY010000118.1 GCA_019058515.1 Promethearchaeota archaeon | reverse complement strand
TTGAAATATTACACGAGTTATCAGAAGGGAGGCGGAACTGGTCCTTGTGAATATTCAGTTGGATATTTCTCAGGAATAATCTTAACTTAAATAGAGAGAGGATTTATAAATGTCGGATGAAAATGAAAAAGACGAAGATTTTATGAGCATGTGGCGAAAAAAGATGATTACGGAAATAAAACGACCCTCCGTAATCGGAGAGACTTTAGACAAAGTTGACAGCCTACAAAAAGAAAATGAAGAGCTACGCCAAAAGCTTGAAGATAACGTTGGTTTAATAGTTAAATCGGAAGATGTTATTAAGAAGCTAATGAACGAAAAGAATTCCATAATGAAGGAATTGGATACATTTAAAAGGTTGACCGAAGCTAATCAAGAAATAGAGTTCGACATTAACGCTTACGAATCCTTGAAAGAACAGTTGGTCAAAAAAGATGACCAAATACTTAGGTTAGATAGAGAGTTGAGAGAAAAACTCAATAAACTAGAATTGCTAACTACTGAAAACGAAGCGTTAAATAAACAATTGGAGACTCTAGATTTTAATCGCTTTGATAAAGTAGAAGATCGTTCCTCTGTACAAACCTCCATCAACACTGAATTGATTAAGAATTTACAGGACGAATTAAACAAAAAAGAGAAGAAAATAACACAATTGAAGAAAAAGTTTGAATCTCAACCCTCAAAAGTAGAGCCGATTCCATCACAAGGTGGGGAATCTGATCTGATTAATGAATTAAAAGATCAATTAAGTAAGAAAGATATCCAAATACAGAATTTAGACAATGAGTTGAAAAACACATTAGTAAAATTAGAAAATTCCGAGAAAACATATCAAGAATTAGAACAAAAATTCAACGAATTAGCAGTCCGAAAGCCTGAAACTCCAATATCTTCTAAAGAGCTAACAGGTACCCAAGCTTTGGAAACATTATGCCAAGATCTACAAGAGGAATTGAATAAATATAAGAGATCCGTAGAAAATTTAAAAACCGAGAGAAATCAACTCAAACAAGCGATTGAAAATAAAGGGATTACGATAGATAAAGACAGTGATGCTATTAAAAAAGAAAACGAAGAACTGAAAAATGAGCTTTCACAACTGCAAGTGTTGTACCAAAAATTAAATAAAAGCAAGCAAACAACTGAAGAAGGGGAGAACACTCTTATCCAAGAATTAAAAGCTAAGCTAGAGGCAAAAGACAAAATCATAGAAGAGATAAAAATAAGCCAGATTTCTCCAGAAACGACTCCAATAGAACAAATAGATAGTTCTAACGTGCCTGAAGAGCCTATGTCCGATTTAATAGAAGATTTACAATCTAAACTCAATAAGTACAAAAACATAATATCCCAGAAAAACGATACGATTGAGGAACTAAGAAAACAGTTAAATGGATAAACGAAATTCCTTAAAAAATATATTATTCGCTGGACACTTCGCTATTGATAACATAATTATAAATCAATTCGAAAACCGTCCAAGTTTAGGAGGAAGCGTCACCTATTGCTCGTTATCCCTAAGTAAATACACCCAAAATGTCTCGATTAAAGTATTTTCCAATATTGGTATCAAGAATTTTGATATTTCATTTTTAAAAAAACTGCAAATGAAAAATGTTGATGTTTCAGTAGTTAAACATTACGACACACAAAATACCACATTTATGTTAGATTACTTTAATCACTCGAGAAATTTAACTTTATTGGCTAAGAGCCCTAATCTAAACGCTGAGTATTTAATAGAATCTTTGGAGAGACCTCCAAATGTCATTGCATTAGTACCACTCTGTCACGAAATCGATTACGCCTTTGTCTCCACTATTTTAAAAGAGTATCCCAATACAATAATAGGAATTGATCTTCAAGGATTCGTTCGATCTATTGACAAAGATGGAAGAGTTGAGTATAAAAAAGACGATGAACTTATTTCCAATGTTAAAAACATCATAAAATTAGCGGGGAAACGTTTAATATTGAAAGGATCAGAGATTGAGATGAAGATACTATCAGGCGAGGAAGATATGGATGCAATCATGAACTTTTTCGTTAAATCGAATTTCGATGGGTTGTTTATCATGACATTAGGAGAGATGGGTTCTATGGTAATTAAAAAGCATAAAGAGTTGCTGAAAATCCCTGCTTTCAAACCAAAACAAGTTCTTGACGAAACAGGCGCAGGAGATGTATATCTGGCTATTTTTTTATACGAGCTCATAAACTCAAATAACACATGGATTGAAGTTGAAAATGCTGCATACTTAGCATCCGCTGCTGCTTCCTTTTTAGTCGAGCAATCAGGACCTAAAGGTTTTAAATCTCGGGAAAAAGTAGTTGAACGCGTTAACACAAAAAGTTACGTTGAAAATTCGGTGGTTTTTGATTCATATTAACTTACATTACGCAGTTGGTATCATTATAGCTTCAGTTTTCCATTACTTTTTTCAATTTAATATTTTTGAATATATGCTGGTGGTTGGCTCCGCTTTTATAATGGATTTTGATGTTTTTTTCTCCAAATTTGCCAAAGACCGCAACCATAGGATGCTGATTACTCATTCGATAATACCTGGAGTAATTTTGTTTATTATCGGTGGGATTTTGTTCTACATCCCCTTAATCGCATCAGGGATAGCTTATATAATCCATTCTATTATTGATACATTCGATTGGGGTACAAATTTATTAGGAATTCATAAGAAGCCTTTTGGAGCTAAATTATTGATAAACAAAGAGGAGTTGGATAATCTGGAAGAGATTCTAAAGGAATATCGCGTTAAAAAATCGTTTTTTGACCTTAAGTATTACCACAATAAATTTGTAATAACTACTGAAATAATATTTTTTGTATTTATGAGTGTATTTCTCGTATTATTTGCTGCAGAGTTTATATTACTTATAATTGGATATTTTTTATTATTAGCGTTTCATTTGTCTGGCTATTTTAAGTTAAAACAAATAGAAAACAAGTAAAACTCGCTAGGCATCAACTTTATAATTATTAACTAAAACTTAAAAAATCACTAAGGTGAATAATAAACAAAAAATTCTTTTTAAAACTCAAATTTTAAGGTGAAAGATAAAAGTGTCAAATGAGATGAAAACAAAAGTTGGGATTAAACTTGAAGAACAGATGATTTTTAGATGCGATCTGGGAAGTATGGAAGTAAAAGATTGCTACATTGACGAAACCCACAAAGAGGAGGTGGATATGCTGGGACCAAATCCTTCCAGAATGTTGGGTATGGCAATTTTGGGATGTTTAAGCGCAAGCTTCATTTTTTGCCTAAAAAAGCGCGAGTTAAGTTTGGATGAGTTAAAAGCGGAAGCAGAAGTTATTATAGCGAGAAATCAGAAAGGATTCTGGCGAGTTAAAACTATTAATGTTAATATTGACACCGTAATTACGGATCCAAACGCAAGAAAACGAGCAGACCAATGCAAAAAGATGTTTGAACAATACTGTGTTGTAACCCAAGCTGTAAGAGATGGGATAGATGTGAATGTTGATGTGAATTATTGAATCACCAATTAAGAATATCCTAGTTTTTTTCAACTAATCAGAAATAGAGAGTTTTCCCAACTACTCCAATCTTACACTTTTCTTTAAATTGCGCTCTAAATGTTCTTGCGTTCATTGTGCAATGATGGAGATAAATAGTTTTTATATATGGATATAAACGCTCCGCCGTCTTATCATCAAACTTAAAACTGTGAAGACCGCCTAAAATACATAAAAGAGCATTACTTGGAATATTTAGCTCACCTCGATCCTGTAAAAAAAGATTTAATCCCGGATGACAGCAACCACACACCAATACATACGAGTCCTGAGCTTCTACAAAGCAACCGTGCTCAAAAATTCCTCCGTAATCGGAAGACTGGTAGCAATTCGTAATAAACAACCCGGTTGCGATCTCTTTAAGTTCTCTTGCCTCTTGGATTATTACCTGGTTCACTTTTGGAATTTTATCTCCTCTATGAGCTGTTGACGAATTCCACTCTCGATGTACATAAATGGGTACATTCGGATTTTCCTTTAAAATGCCTGGCAAACCATTTGTATGGTCGTAATGATTATGGGACAAAATTATCGCATCAATAGCGCTTGGAGAAACTCCACACTTATTCAAATTCCTAACTAAATGATCTACTCTTGTTCCGGTGTCGAACAGTATATTTTTCCCGTCTTTTTCGATTAACACTGCAAAACCGAACGAAGTGTAAAATCTATTCTCCACAGTATTAAGATCGTCAATAAGGCAGGTGATTTTAACCTGACTTTCTTCCATTATTTTAGTTATTTTATTTTATTAATTTGCAACTAGTAGCAATTAAAATAAGCTTTCGAAAGTTGGTTTATTTTTAGTTTTAATGATCATATCTATTTCCGAGATAAGCCAACATAAGACATCGTATTCTGGATTTGACACATATATTTCTGATGCTCTCATCCTTGTTTGTTCTTGAGTAGGATTAGTAAAATTTCGTTCAAGGTACAACTGTCTCTCTGCAAGAAACCAACAGAGGGTATCGTAAGGATGTCGTTTATTTGCGAGGAAATACGCTGCCATGCTTATATATTCCTTTAACTCATCGGGATATTCTTTTTGACTCATTTTTTAGGGTTTTTATATTTAATAATAAATATAAGATTTCTTTACTTATATGTAATATTCAGAATATAAGATTTAATCTCCGTTTTTAATTCATCCTGATACTCTTTCATCTTATAAATGTTTCTCTTTTTTGGATTCATTGATTTATATTTAGATATGAAAGGCTTGATGGATTAAAAATTATTTGTTTACTCTTTTTTGCGATTCTCGCATTGGAAAAGTTATTGAACAAATATATTCCGCATTTTTTTATAAATATCAGGTCTAATTCATAGGAACGCGTAAAAGGAGCATCTTAATATCTGTGAATCCGACACATCATTTTCTTAAAACTTATGAATTAGTGTTAAAGTGCGATACTTCTCTCATACAATTAACTTGTGCATTTAATATTTCATTGTATTTATTTATGTAAAGCAAATTTCTTCTTATAATTTAAGCGCGCTTCTCAATGAAACTTTTATGTCTGACATCTCTTAATTGTTTGAAAATAAAATCAATTCTAATTTAAAAAAAGGAAAAGAAAATGTTTAAAAGTAAAAAAACACATGACCCTGGTTATGAAAAAGCTATGGAGTCAAAAAATATTGAATGGGTGGATATAGGTGTTAAAGGACTAAAAAATTTTATACCCGGTCTTCCAAAAGGCGATGCAATCCTCGTAAGGGGAGAACCAGGTACAGGTAAAACCATTTTATGTCTGCAATTCATGCATAAAGGCATAGAAGCTGGAGAGACTGTAGTGTATATAACCACCGAAGAAACTCCAGAAACAATAATAAGAACAGGTGCTGAGCTTTGGGAAGATTTCCCTAGTTTAATCGAACAAAGAAGGTTTATTATTATAAACCTTTCGATAAATGCTTCCTACGCTAGTGAATATAGTCTTGTTAACAAAGGCGAAGCCATGGCTATGATACTGAAAGTTCTTGACGAGGTCCCAAAAGTATCTAGAGTAGTAGTAGATTCGTTATCCGCGCTCGAACGTAGGTTAGCAGATCAAAGAGAATTTAGAGAAGTCTTCATGAAACTGTTACTCGAGATAAAAAAAAAAGGAGCAACTGCTTTAATGACAGCTGAAGGAATTCCAGAACATCCAGGAATCATCGAATACCTCGTTGATCATTTGATTTACTTAGATTACCAAAAACACGATGTAATTTGGACGAGGGTATTTGTCCTCAGAAAATCAAGAAGTGTCCCGCTTAAACCACAAATTTTAAAACTTAATATAGAAACTGAAGGATTGTGGGTAGAAGAAATTCCAATATCCTTGAAGCCTGTTTGGTTTGCAAGTAAGTTATAAGTGGAGATGTTCTAAACTATGACAACGGATGTAGATTATTTCGGTTCGTTTCAACAAGCGTTTCTGGTTGGTTGGGCTCCTGTTGCAATCTTCATAATGGCAACGGCTGGTTTTGGTTTTCTATACGCTGGCATGGTTCGAAAGAAAAATGTGTCACACACAATTATCATGATAAATGTAGGTTGGACATTAGCATTCGTACTTTATTTTCTTATCGGATTTCCCTTAGCTTACTATTCTACAGATAGCATCTTTGGGATACCCATCTATATTCCTACTATTGCAAATCCATTACCTCCAATTCTTTCCGAAGAAGGAGCTTACGGTGTGGCAGGAAGTCCTTCTGGATTAGGCGACATGGCGTTGTGGTTTAAGATGTCCATGTTTATGATTACTTGCTTAGCTATTGTTCCTGGAGCGACAGCAGAGAGAGATAAGTTGAAAGGATGGGTCATTGCAGCGGCGGTAATTGCAACAGTTATATACCCCTTAATCGAACATTGGGTTTGGGGGGGTGGCTGGTTATCCGAGTTGGGATACATTGACTATGCAGGATCGAGTGTAGTTCACTTGACCGGAGGGATGTTGGGCTTAGTAGCGGCGTTCATTATTGGTCCAAGAATTGGAAAATTTGTAGGAAAGAAAAAATCACCTCGAACTTTCTTTGGACATAGCATCCCCCTTGCTGTCCTCGGTGCGTGGCTGTTAGTTTTTGGCTGGTTTGGTTTTAACATTGGTTCAAGTACCGCGGCAGATCCCCAGACAATCAATGTAGAGTTGGCTTGGGTATCTATTACAACAGCGATGTGCATGGCTGGTGGTTTATTCGGTGCTGCATTAACCTCCCGCGGACATGTACTCACTAGTATGATAGGATTATTAGCTGGTGCTGTTACGATCTGTTCAGGTGCGCATATAGTACATCCACTCTGGGCTTTTGTAATGGGGATCATAGCTGGAGTTCTCACTACCTTCATTTATGGAGTACTCGAACATAAACTTAAAATAGATGATGCGTTAGCCGTTTTCCCCGTTCATGGTGCTTGTGGAATTTGGGGAGTTATAGCAACTGGCATTTTTGGTGCCAAAGTGATGGGTGCACATCCGCTATACGGTTTTGAACTTGGCAATTGGGGATATGTCCTTGGAATTCAAATATTAGGAGTAACTGTTATTGCATTAGTAGTTGCAGGACTAGGATTTATTTTATTCTATGTGTTGCATAAATTTAATTTACTTAGAGCATCGAAAGACGAAGAATTGTTCGGACTCGACATTTCAGTACATAAAACTTATGCCTATCCCGAAGATATGATGAATAAAACAGATTGAAAGGAGTGAATTAATAAAATGAAAAAAGTCGAAGCTATAATTAGGAACGAGAGATTAAATTTCGTCACAAAAGCTCTAGCTGAAGCAGGGTTTTCTGCTTTGACGACTTACGAAGTTAAAGGACGAGGAAAGCAATCGGGTATCATTCAAGTAATGAACGGAACCATTATTACGGCTGATATGCTCCCGAAATCAAAAATTATAATAGTAATTAAAACAGAAGATCTAAATAAAGTTCTCGAATTAATCGTTGCAAACGCTAGGACAGGAATTATTGGTGATGGAAAAATCTTTGTCTCTAATGTGACCGAAGTTATTCGTGTTCGTGATGGAGCTTTAGCTACTGTAGATGAAAATATAATATAGCAGGATTTGTTTTACTCTTTTTTTTTTTAATATAATAGTTTTAAAAACCTAATTTCTATTAGCTTATTTTAATTACTTTTTCGAATTTACACATCGCATAAATTCTATTCCTTAAATAAAAACCGATCAAATGATACTTTAAGTTTTGATAATCCTTCTTGAATTTCCATTATTATACCAAGACCATTAAATATTTCTTCCAATAAAATTTTAATAAAGGTTTTTTGAATGTCAGTTCCGAGAAGTAATGTATATCTCGTAGAAGAATCTTTCACAACCTTAAAAAAGTTACACGCTTCCATTCGGTTAATTATATTCTGAACTGTTGAAATATTTTTATCTTCCGCAAACTCGTGAGCGTGTCCTTTAGCTATGGCTTTATGTACCTCCCAAAATTCCTCTTTATTAGGGGAATCTTCAATGAATTTGAGAAAAAGCAGGTAATGATCGATATCTAGGATAATATGTTCACCATTAGACAGTAATTCTAAATATGTAGTGAATTTTTCCGAAACATTATTATGTTCATTTATTAATTTTCTAAAATCATAGAAGAACCTGATTGATTTTCGTAATAGTTCGGACTGTGAGGTTGTAGTGTTTTTCTTTAATTCGTTCAAGATTTTGAGCGTTTTGTTATCAAGTGCAACCGTAATTCGATTATTCATTTTTTCTGTTCGTTGATATTCCATAATCATCCCAAATAGAAGTAAAATGTTTTTTCTCTTACTGGATTTTTAATTTCAAGAATCATGATGAATATTTGTTAATGATTCATAACTTTTATGATATCATAAAGTATACTATTCCTTAAAAAAGTGGTGCATTATTTTATTTTCTTCACCATAAAGTGGTATTCGTTTTTAGTTTATACTCTAAAAAGTGAACAAAGCGCGCATAGTACAATTTATATATGTTTAAATTTTGAACAGATTACAAAAATTTAATCTACCTTCTCCAGATCCAATCAAATTATCATAATAAGGAGAATCAAGAAATTTACCTTAACGGAGAAAAATGAGCGTAGATTAGCAACTTTAAGCAGAACTAAATTACAATTACAACGGTCATTTGCGCTAGTTTGGCTTATTTTCTAATCGCAAGAGCTACGAGCGCGCCCGTAACCCCGAACAAACCGCATGCCCCCATCATTTGAGCCGTTTCCTTTTTAATTTGGTGATGCAAATTACACAGAAAATCTCAATTAAATAATTAAGTTAAATGAACACATGCTCCAGGCTTGGTAGGTAATCAAGCTTGGGTTTCTCCTTTACATTCGTCCCCATCAAACTTAAATCTCTTAAATTACGCAAGTTTTTCAACGACGGGATTTCAGAGATGGGATTACCGTCAAGGAATAAAAATTCGAGGTTGCATAGCGACGACAACCTTTTAATCTTGGTAATACGATTATAGGCCAGATCTAGAGAATATATATTTCGTAAAGAGTCTAGACCTTTTATTTCCGTAATGTTGTTTTGAGAGATTGAAAGTAGTTTCAAAGACGAAAGCCCCTCGAGGTATTCTAAATCTCGAATCTGGTTCTGGTCGAGTACCAGCACTTTTAGGTTCGAAAGAGCGTCCAAGCCCCGTAAGCTTGAGATTTTATTTCGAGTTAAGATCAGGCGCTCTAGGCTTTCCAAGGAGTCAAGCCCTTCGAGATTCTCGATTTTATTCCCTTCCAATCGTAATTTCTCGAGATTCACAAGATTTTCGAGCCCTTCGATCTTAGAGATACCGCAACTAACCATGCACACAGTGAGCAAATCGGCGTTTTCAAGACCCTTGATCTCAGCGATACGGTCAAACTTAAAGAACGCAAGGTTTAGATCGTAGTCTTCGATGAAAAATTTTTTTCCACTTACGGTAACATATGGTTCCTCGGTAAAATTATCCATCTTCATAAATAATAATAGATACTTGCCTATTTAAATAATACGGGTAATAGAAATTAATAAAGTGCAGGTAACAAATTGTAAAAATAATAGAAAAATTAAATTATAAAATCATCATAAGAAGGAGAATTTTTAATTTTTTAGAAATTGTAAGATCTATTTCAACAAAAAAGCGTAAACTATTAACTACTTTTCCATCCTTTTGATTATTTGTCAAAGTTAAGTACTCTGAGAATAATCTCAATACCAATGGTATAATTGCGTATCTGAGAGTATAATGCTAATCTTCAATACCATTTTCTGTGATGGAAAACACTGCGTCAGCTTCAGGTAGGTGGGGGGCATCCACAATTTTCGCAACTCTTTGTTCTCCTTTACCCTTCCTTAAAAATACGCGAATGGTTGATCCGTGCGCGATTATGTTGCCTCCAGAGTGAGTTAAAGGATTACCGTAGAACACGTCGGGTCGACTTTGGACTTGGTTACAAAATACTACAGCTAACTCTTCGTAAGTCTCGCTAAGTCTTAAAAGATCGTGGATATGCATGTTTAACATTTGTTGTCGTGCTGCTAATGTACCACGACCTACATACTCGCTTCTAAAATGGCCGATTATGGAATCTACTATTATCAGTTTAATATTTCTTTCTTCAATTAACTTTGAAGTTTCCCTTACTAGGAGTAACTGATGATCGCTGTTGTATGCCCGTCCAACTATGATGTTCCGTAAACATTGGCTATAATCCATGTCTTTTCCTTCAGCCATTTGAATAATTCTTTCTGGACGGAATGTGCCCTCGGTGTCGACATAAAGAGCGTTTCCTTCGAGTCCACCTTCTTCGTAAGTCTTTTGTACATTAACGCATAATTGGTGGGCGAGTTGCGTCTTTCCAGTCCTAAATTCCCCAAAAAACTCCGTCACTGCGCCAGGTTCAATACCACCACCAAGCAAATCGTCTAAGTTATTAGAACCTGTGGATAGCTTTCGTAACAATCTCCTTTTTTCCCATATCGCGTCTGCAGACTTGAATCCCATTTTTTCTATGTCTTGTGCGGTTTTAATGAGTTTCACAGCAGTTTTTTCTCCCACCCCTGCGTCCTCAATTAATTTCGTAATTGGATAAAACGCTAATGCTCGTACTGAAAGAATACCTGCGTCTTTTAACTTCTTTAATGTTGCGTCTCCGACTCCGGGGAGATCCTGTAGTTCGTACTGCTTTTCTGAGGTAGTATCTAATTTAGAATCTTCGGCGTCTTCTTTGGAGGATTCTTTTTTTTTCGCCATTTTACAAAAGGGAACTCAATCTTTAGTTTGTATGTAAATTATTGGAAAATTAATTTCTTTATATAGTATAATATAACGAAAGAGATTAATAAATTAATTTAGAAAAAAAATTTGAAGTTTTAATCCAATTTTATCCTTCTTTGCCAGAGCGTGTAATTATTAGCAGTACGATGAACAAAACCACCGATAAGAGAAATGTAAGTACTGCTGCAGCTTGAGGGAGCCAAATTAAACTTAAGATCAGGAATGGAATGATAAATAGAGCGGTAATGATAACAATTATTGGAAAGCTTACTTCTTCGTCTTTTATATCGAGCAAGAGAGGGATAATGGCCAATGTAATTACCAAGGATGCCAACAATCTGTAAGCCATCAAGTACGTGGTATTTACCCAGGATTTAATCGCAAAATCGTTGGTAACATCGTACACATCTGGAAACCAGAACACCCAGTAAGGAGTTGCGTTAGTTTGGAGATAGCTAAACAATTGTGGTGCGGGTAATATAGCAACTACAATGATTTGAACGAGCACTCCGAGCAATAGAAACAGGAGTATGTCGTCGAATTCCTTGGTTTTCCTATAAACCCATAAAAGATCTCGAAGAAGTGTTACGCTCCAAAGGGAAAACAGAACTATCCATACGAGAAGAATATCGAGTCCAAGAATCCACATATAATTTACTGGAACAACCGCAACAATGTAAGCTAAAAAACCCCACTTTTCGTTGCGTTTGAATACATCGAAGATGAGAAACACGATAAAAATTAAAAAAAGCGTTCCTAAAACTATGGCGCTTGTTATATTCAAGTTCATAAAATCATCTTTAGATATTGAAATTACTTTATTATTACATTAATTTGAGAAAATTTAAATTTTCATCTCTAGAAGTAAATTTTGGTATTATAGTCCGAAGAAATTCGTAAATAGTGACAGCAAAAAATAAAGATGATATTGGGTTTAAATCTCAAGAACATATTGCTCGATGCGTCTTATAGAATCTTTTGCTAGTACTTGATCCTCAGATTCTGAAGATAAGAGTATAGCATTTCTGTTAAGAGAAATTTTAATGGTAGTGTTAACCTCGTTTTCTATTATCTTTAACTCGTTGATAATATCTTGGTATTGGAATCCGTTGTTTTCTGCCATTTCTCTTAATTTGTTATGAAGGCTCCCAATAAGATTTTCCGAAACAGGTACCGTTTTATTAATTTTAATACCCTTTGGAAATCCACGCGTTAAAGAACTTATGAGATCCTCTTGATCAGTCATTATTTCTAATAGTTTAAGAAGTATGAAATTACCGTCAGAAAATGGTGCAAATTGAGGAAAGTAAAACTTAAGAGTATCTGCTGCTGCGAAGCACGCTCGTTGTTCTCGGATTTGTCTTGAAATTTCCCCTGGATCGTTGTTTACTAAATTTACAGTATATCCATCGTCTTCAATATACTTTTTAACAACGGGTGATGTTGAAGGAGTTATAATTATGCTGTTAGCTTTTGAATTTTGAATACGTTTGTCGTACGCAATAAAGAGCATGATCAAGTCTTCACAATTAACTTCTAAACCGTTTTCATCAATGACGAGTAAGCGAGAGCCGTCTACATCAAAACACACCCCTAGGTGGCTATTAGACGCTTTTACAATGTTCGCACAATTTTGGATTGATGTAATGTTGGGCACAGGATTTGTGAATCTCTCTCGATAATGGGTATTTAAGGCGATTACTTCTACGCCAATTTCATTTAACAGGAGCGGAGTAATTTTTCCTGTGGGTCCATAAGAACAATCAACTACGATTTTAAGTTTCTGTTCTTTTATTTTTTGCTTATTTACAAACTGCTGAAGAGACTTTATGTATATATCTTCTGTATTAGGTATAGCCGTTATTAACCCTATTTGATTAGGGTCCACTCTACGTATTTGTTTTGGAAAAGTATTATACGATTCTATAATGCTCTGAATATCAAACTTTGAAAGCTCCATACCTCCTGCATCAATAAATCTTACTCCACAATCCTCGCTGTAGAGGTGACCCCCTGAAAAATACGCACCTCCACTTGCTCCAAATCGTCTTATGGTAAATTGCAACAGAGGATAAGTTGAATCTGATAAATTTAGTATATTTACTCCTGCCGACATAATACCGGAGGTATAGCCTCTTTTAAGCATACGAGAATCGTTACTATAGTCTCGTCCAATTACTATCGATTCATTTTGCTTAAACTGGCTCCCGTGAATTGATCCTATTCTTGATGCGATTTCGGGAGTGAACACATAGTTAGCACGACCGATAATACGTCCATTTTTAGTAATTTCAGATAAATTGTCTACCATCCTTCTACAATTTCAAATTAAATTTTGAAAGAGATTCAATTTCTTAGTGATAAACTAATCTCCTTTATAATTAATTTTATGGTTTTTAGAATAAACTCAAAATTGAATCTGTTTCACTCATGAAAGATGTGCACTAATAAAATAAAGCATTAAATTTTAAGATTGAATATACCACTTTATATTATATTCTTTACTTGTGAAATAGATTTAATGAAGTAATAATTATCCAAGACTATATCCTTCTAAAAACTATATTAAGATTAATTATGAAAATCTCCCGAGAAGCTAGAAGTAAATATTTACTCGAAGATTTTGAGTTCGATGAGAAAGGAAACATTGTTTTTGATGGAAACATCTATAAAGTAAGAAAATTCGTACAAAAAGTAAATGAAAAGAAAGATTTAATCAATTATCCAGAATTAGCGGTAAAAACGGGTCATTTTTACGGAGTTTCCTTGATATTCGAAATTAATGAACGTATTTTTAATTTGTACAAAGCGAAAAATAATATCTCAAATCTCGAAGAAGAATTATACGAGTATTTAAAAAAGCAAGTTGGTTCAGAAAAGTTGAGAAATTCAACTTTGGAGTTACTACAGCAATTTCCTCCAGATAGTTTGTTTAAAGATAAAATTAAAATTGAAGAATATCTAAGGAAAAAGACTGGTGATATTGCCAACGAAATTAACGTACTTAACGAGTTTGCCTTTTTATGGTTAGGTACGGTAAACTCTTCCTTTCTTCCTTATAAAGAGTTCTTTACTTCGGACGAATTAGAAAAATCTACAACCTATAAGAAAATAGTAAATGAAATACATACATTTTTCGAATCTAAACCCCATTTTGGCTATAAAAATCAATCTGTTATTGAATTTCTAAAAGAACCATCCGAGGAATTCCCTAATTCGATCAAAAATCAATTGAATTATATGATACAAAACTGGGGAGATTTGTTGGGAGATTACGCACGCAAAATACTTTTGGCTCTTGACTTAATACGCGAAGAAGAAATGTTCAGAGGTTTGGGACCGGGAAAGGCTAAAATTTATGAATATGACTTAGCAGAAACAGAAAATTTCACACCTGATAAGGATTGGATGCCAAAAGTAGTAATGATTGCCAAAAACACCTATGTTTGGTTAGATCAATTATCGAAGAAGTACAAGCGATCAATTACCAAACTCCACGAGATTCCCAATGAAGAACTTGACCAACTAAGAAATTGGGGATTTAACGCGTTGTGGTTAATAGGCATTTGGGAAAGGAGTCAGGCGTCTAAAACTATAAAAAATTGGTGTGGAAATCCCGAAGCTGAAGCTAGTGCTTACTCACTCTATGATTATGTGATTGCGTACGATTTGGGAGGGTATGATTCCTTAGTCAACTTAAAAAGTAGAGCAAGCGCAAGAGGGATTAGATTAGCAAGTGACATGGTCCCTAATCACACAGGGATCGTTTCGAAATGGATAATAGAGCATCCAGATTGGTTCATAAGCTTGGATTATCCTCCTTTTCCCTCCTATTCGTATTCAGGAGAAAATTTATCTGGAAATCCTAATATTGGAATTTATATAGAAGATAAGTACTTCAGTAGAACCGATGCGGCTGTTACTTTTAAGCTCCGAACAGGATACAGGGATAGATATGTCTACCACGGAAACGACGGTACTAGTTTTCCCTGGAACGATACAGCTCAACTTAATTTTCTTATTCCCGAAGTACGAGAAACTGTAATAAACACAATCTTGCAAGTCTCTAAAATGTTTCCCATTATCCGCTTTGATGCAGCAATGACATTAACAAGAAAACACTTTCAGAGATTGTGGTTTCCTCAACCGGGAACAGGAGGAGCCATTCCCTCGAGGGCAGAACATGGTATATCTAGGGAAGAATTTCTCCAAAAAATGCCAAAGGAATTTTGGAGAGAAGTAGTAGACCGTATAAACAAGGAAAATCCAGATACATTGTTACTTGCCGAAGCGTTTTGGCTTTTGGAAGGTTTTTTCGTTCGAACTCTTGGAATGCATCGTGTATATAATTCAGCGTTTATGAACATGCTAAGAGACGAAGAAAACGCCAATTATCGAGCTGTAATAAAGAACACCTTGGAGTTTGATCCCGAAATCCTCAAGAGATTTGTGAACTTTTTGAACAATCCCGATGAGGAAACGGCAGCAATACAATTTGGAAAAGGAGAAAAGTACTTCGGAATCTGCACACTAATGGTTACCATGCCAGGTTTGCCAATGTTTGGACACGGGCAAATCGAAGGATATTCCGAGAAATATGGAATGGAATATAGGCGATCTTATTGGGATGAAAAAATCGACGAAGGTTTGCTAAATCACCATATTAACACTATCTTTCCTATAATGAAAAAACGCTATTTATTTGCTGAAGTTAAGAACTTCTATATGTACGATTTTTGGGCAGGAAATCACGTAAACGAAGATGTATTTGCGTACTCAAATAAATTCTTCGAAGAACGGGCTTTAGTCGTTTACCACAATAAATACGCAGAAACCAAGGGATTCATCAAAAATTCAGTGGGGTTTGCTCTAAAAGAAGGAGAGGATAAATTAATCGTGCAGAAAACGCTTTCTGAAGGGTTAGAAGTACCAAACGAAGGATATTGCATCTTTAAGGATTATATGTCGGGTTTAGAATACATTAGATTAAATAAAGAGATTAGCGAGAAAGGGTTATACCTCGAACTTAAGGCTTTTAAAACTCATGTGTTCATGGACTTTCGCATAATCCAGAAAGACCCATTTTTCCATTACGCTCAATTGTACTCTCTGTTGAGAGGGAATGGAGTTCACAATATTGAAAATACTCTTCAGAGCATCATTTATCAACCTTTACATGAACCTTTGAGGAGGATAATAAACACAAAAATGATTTCGAGCATTGAACAAGTTAAAAATAACGAAAAAATCTTAGAAGAACTTCATTTAAACTTAAAGCAATTATTGAGGGAAGCAAGAAATTATTCTTCTGGAAAAAATAATCCAGAAGTGATTGAGGAAACTATCTTGAGAAAAGGAAAGGTTGCTCTAGAGCTTCGAGGGTTTATTAAAAGATCGTCTCTTAGCGAGGAAAAAAAGCAATGGATCTACGAGTTATACCCTAAAAACACTCACGAAAAAGGCATACTGTATATTTGGCTGATATTGCATAAACTGGGATTGGTAAAAACGCAAAAAAATTACGAGATTTTGAGTAGATCTTGGGTTGATGAGTGGCATTTAAACCGAGTGATTTACGAGTTTCTGGAAGAAATAAAAGAGGATGATATTGATTCGTGGAATACGATCTCATTAATTAAAAATATGGTGTCTCAACAAAATTGGCACAGGATAATATCTTCCGAAACTGAGCGAAAAATGCCTTTGAACTACATTTTAAGCATACCTGAAATACAACGCTACTTAAACATTAACAGATACCACGATAAATTATGGTTCAATGCAGAATCCTTCAATGAACTTACTAAATGGCTATTTATCGTAGCTATAATTGATCTTTTCTCAGACACTGGAGAATATGAAGATGAAAGCGTTCAAAATTTGATCAAGGTTGTAAAAAACTGGAGAGACAACGCTAAAAATTCTGATTATCAAGTAGCCAAATTAATAGATCTAGTAAAAGATTGAAAATAACTCTAAACTCGTTCTCCTAATTCCAATGTTTTATCTCTTAATTGGTGGTCGTTGCTAATTTTACAATTAGGCGCGATAATACATTTTTCAAGTACAACATTATCCCCAATCTCGCAATTGCTACAAATGATGCTTTCATTTAAAATACATCCCGCTCCAATAGTTACATTATCCCAAATTACACTTTTATCTATATATGTGTCTTCTCCAATTGAAACCTGATTACCTATCGAAGTTAAGGGTTTGATTTTAGTTCTATTGCTTAATTTCACATTTTCTCCAAAACAAGTAGGTCTTTCGATAATTACATCTTGACCAGAATCAATTATTCCCATAACAAAGATTCCATCGTAATCATTACCATTTGGCGTTATCGGCCAAGCATACTTTCTAAGTAAATCCCAATTTGCCCAGAGATACGTTTGCGCGTTTCCACAATCGAGCCAATAGTAATCTTTGACAAAACCGAATAAATCGTAGCTATTTTCGAGCAAATAGGGAAATACTTCCCCCCCAAAATCCATTAACCCCGTTTCGTGTAATACATCTCCAATTCCACGCTTAAACGAATATATACCAGTATTAATAATATTAGTGTGTAAAAATAAGTCTGTTCTCTGTGCCATGCTACTAACATACAATTCCATTGGAGCGGGTTTTTCTAAAAACAAATAAATTTTACGGTTATTGTCCAACAACACTACTCCATACTGTGATGTATGAGATTCGACGGTTTTCATGGAGATAGTTGCAATCCCTCCTTTCTCTACATGAAATTTCATAAATTCTTTCATTGGAAGATTAGTAACTATATCTGCCATTGAGACGACTACATTTTCGGAGGAAACTTTTTCTGTTAGTAAACGATACGCATCTGCGGTTCCTCGACTCTCGTTGACAATGCATTCTAATTCTACATCCCCCAATCTCTCTGGAGTCCATACTTTTTTAATATACTTCTCTACTTTTTCTCCCATATAAGCTAACGCAAGTGTAATATGCTTTATATCTGCGTAAATTAAGTGGGCTATAGCATAATCAACCATTGGAACGTTTGTTACTTTAACGAGCGGCTTAGGCCATTCAGCGGTTAAAGGCATTAACCTTGACCCTTTTCCACCTGCTAAAATAATTGCAGACCAATCTCTTGTCATTAATAGCTATAATTATGTAAATTAAAATAAAAAACAAGATTTCTCTATAGTTCAGATATCTAAGGTTAAAATAAAATTACTTCTTTTAAATTTTGGGATTCTGGCTTTATCAAAATACCTTTCTAGTTAATTCTTTCTCTGTTTAACTTTCTAATTTTGTTTTGTAGCTTGATCGTAAAGCGTAATAGAACGATTTTATAGAATTACAACTATTACTTTTTAAAGAAAAGTTGGTAATGACCCAAGTAATTAAAGAATAGATTGCTCAATCAGCTATTTATTCCTATAGAGTGCCTCTCTTATCTCAAAAGCGGCGATATGGGGGAGTTTTCTAGCAACTCGCATGTCTTCTGCCATCTCTGCGCCGCCGATCGTCTCGTGTGGGATGAGATCACCGAAAAGGTGGAAATCTGCATCGTAACCGTAAGGGCAACTGTTAAAGAAGATATTTCTATTCTTGTCGATTCCGATTTCGTTTAACGCCTCCGAAATTTTCTTCAAAATCACGGAAAAATCTCGGATTTGATTTGACTTAAGTTGCGAAAACCTTCTTATGTGTTCATTAGGGTGAAATCTAATATGATAATTTCTAATGGGGCTCCCTGAAGTATAGAACGTCCAGAATTTTGTTTTAATTAATAAGCGATCACTATCTCCGTGAGTGGTTTCACATAAATGGCAATCGTTTCCCATTTCTTTAAATGCTTCAAGGTAATGCTCCAAGCGACTTCCGTGACCATCTTGGTTCAGGTCGATATACACTTGACCGTGAAAGCGTGGTTGGGACCCCCCAACCTTCTGACCAATATTAAAAAATGGAGATACAGGGATATCGTAATAGTCTCTATCTATGGATTCTTGCACGCAATACAAAATTGCTTCCTTCATTGATAGAAATAACGCTTCAATTACCTCAGTAGGAATAAGGTTTAAACAATGAGAAGGGTAAAACTCTTTCGTTAATGTAACAAGATTAATTCCTCTAGCGACTTTTAAGTGATGTGGTAATTGTTGTTCCGCATAGCTACAAATTTCTTGGTCTACTATTCTAGCCATGGAAGGATATCGATTTATTAAAGTAATAGCTTTACATGAAACAGGAAGCTTAAAGATTCGGTGAGGGTATTCTATAAATGGATTGTCTCTTCTCTTTCGATCTTCGGTGATAATTATTGTATACCCATCACCAGCTAAACTCCCATCCTTTGATCGTAATTCCTTCCCTTTTATAACAGCCATAAATACATCTTTGAAATCTGAATAGAAATCACTTATGCAATCTTCGTTTAAATTGGCTATATCCAATTCTTTAAAGCCTTTAGGTCGCTTACCTCTGATCGGGCTTAAATAGGAATAATGTCCAAAGTATCGTATTTTTTCTTCTCGCAAGCCAAAATCTTTAGTTTTGATCATTACTGTAGATAACGGATCCCATCTCTTAATTGGAAGGTCATAAATGTCTTTAAAATTTTCTTTCGTTATGATCCCCCATTCCATAAATTTTGGGTTGGACAAAATATCTTCAGATTTATTCATTTTCTTAATTATCTCGCATATTATCGTTCTAAATCAATTAGATTTACATTAATTTCTAAAACGCCTTCAATACTATGAATGTCTTTAAGAATACCAGAAAACTCGTTTATATCTGTTTGGATATAAACCTCGTAAATACATCTATCGCCCTCCTCACAAATACCAGTAGTAAACACGAGCTTAATCTCCTTATCGTATTCCGAAAATGTCCTGGTGATCTCTTGAATAATTTTTAACATCATTTGATCTCCAAATATAATTGTTAATTGAACGATCTGATCGGTCTCTACTGGTATAATTTCTATCTTGAAGGATTTGCCCTGGCTCCTATATACTACAAAATAATTGAACTCTGATGGTTTCAAGCCCACGATTTTATTAAGGGCATCTATTTTTAAGGGAATCGCTTTACGATCGAACAAATAATCTTTTGAAAAAAGGAATCCTGTGGTCTCAATTTGTTTAACTGATATTATTTTGTAAGCATTCACTAGCTCTTCTTTGAGAAGAGATAATTGTTGGCTCTCTTCCGAGTCTGTGCTTTCATTTAGATTACTTACATAAAAGGATTTGTAAACTGATTCATAATTAGTTAGTTTCCTAACTAATGTAGTTAACACCTTTTCATAGTATGAATAATTGGGTTCCTTTTCAGAAACGATAATAGAAATTAAAAGGATCTCTTGTCTCGCTCGTGCATAATTAGAATTAATTTTAAATATGTAGTTTGCGGTTCTAAACTCTTCAGAGAAATTGTGAATAAAGAATCCCTCGTCGTTAGATTCTAACAACGAGACTACCTTTTGAATGGTCTCTGGATCAAGCTTTTCCGATAACTCTTCTGGAACGCTCAAAAATAGTTCTGGTCCAAGTTTCCGGTTAAAATAGGTTAACAATAAAGACATTTTTTCTTTTCCTTGTATCTGGTTGCAGCATTTCAGCGATACGAGGGTCTAGTACCAACTTAACCCTAGAATCCATTTTCCAGCTGTGTACAAGACCTGTAAGTGAATTGCGCGCAACTTTACTTTGTATATTTTAAAATAAGGAACTTAAATGTTTTAAATTTTTAAAGGTATTATAGAAATTTGATATTTGAAAACTGTGTCCGAAATTAAATTAATTTTAATACTTGTTTCAATTTATCTATTAAACTCGTGTATATTCCCGTTTTGTGCATCAACATTATGTCCTAATATATCTAATATAACTAATATTAACAACATAGCTCGAACCTCTAACATAACTGCTCCATCTGAAGACTTATATAAAACCTACGACTTTGGAAAAGGCGACGATTGTACGGCTATGGATATCGATTCGAACAATTGTATATATTTAGCAGGTGCAAGCAACTATTGGCTAAACACCAACAATTGGAGCGTAATTAAGCTTGATACTCTTGGTAACAAGGTGTGGAAAAAATCATGGGGACCAAACCAATTTTCATCTATAATAACTGACATTGCGGTAGATACACACTTAAACACATACATCGTAGGTAATTTATGGTTAAACAATACAAAAAATAATTTGATAAAATTAAGCAACACGGGAGGTCATCTATTCACAATCAATTTTAACATCGAAGTAAATATACAATCTATAGTATTAGACTCGTTTAACCAGGTTTATTTGGCAGGATATATCGCTAGCGAGACGCATTACGATGTAATATTAATGAAGTATGACGAACACGGGAACCATCAATGGAACCGCACTTGGATCGGTGATATGACTGACCTTGGATTGTGTGTGGATCTAGATTCTGAGAACAACATTTTTGTAGGAGGAATTACGAATACGGGGGTGGATAAAATTGTCCTCTTGAAATATAACCAAACGGGAGAATTAGTTTGGTCAATTCAATACGAAGAGGGTTATCGAGGTTATTGTAACGACGTTTTATTGGATTCCAACGATAATCTTTATGTGATGACAGATAAAACCTTATTAAATTTTGGAAAAAAGGGAGAACTTGAATGGAGCCTTCCGCTCGGATACAATATCGATCATAGGAGCGGAGGAATAGAGGTAGACACAATGGACAGCGTCTATGTGGCGGGGAATACTGTTCAAGAGAGAACTAAAAAAATTCTTCTACTTAATTGCGACAATGATGGAAATTTAATTTCAAGTGAATTGTTGCCACTCACAGAAGACGAGGGATGTAATGATATTGATATTGATGATTCAGATCGCGTCTATCTTGCGGGTTCAAAGAAGGAAGATTTCTTGTTAATTAGATATACATATGTATGTAATTCTGTTATCTACGGATATAATTTGCTGTTATTAATTAGTCTCCTTTTCTTAGTATCGATGTTGATCCAATTAAAAATTAAATTGAAAAAAAAGTTTTAATTGTTCGATTTCTCTCGAATCAAGATTATTACCACGATGATTAGCGTAATAAAAAAGAACGCAATTCCGATAATCAAAAGGGTAAATTTAATAAAAGCAGACACACCAGCAACGAGTGGAGAAAAAGGGGGAAAAGAAGCTGGATTACCAAGCATCGCCAATAATTGAAGGTTCTCTATAAAATCGAAAATCCCAGCGATTAGAGGAGTAAGGCTTATATTAATTCCGATATCTTGTAATCTCCCCTCTAGTCTACGAGACACCAGTAAAATGCATCCAAAAATGAAAAATCCATATCCAATAATATAAAGCATGTCCCAGTAGGTCTCTAAGGTCACTAGTTGTATCCCATTAGTACCCCAAACTGTAAATATTTCCAAAACTCGTTCGGTTGTCCAAGCAAATTCAAAGTCTAAAATGCCATAACCAGAACTGCTCTGAGATAACAAGGGAAAGACTAATTGGTTTAAAATAATGAATATGACAAAACTAATGATGGTAATTGTCAACACATATAAGTCTTTTGGGTATTCCTTTAACTTTTTTAGTATCAACTGCTTTCTAACTTTTATTTTTATTGGGTAATAAATAACCATTAATCAATTTTGATAAATATTATTTAATATTTCATTAAGCTTTTTAATAGGACAAAATTGAAAATTTTATTAAACAAGTGTTAATGATTTCGATTGTTCAAGTATAATTTTAAAATAATCAGAACTCGTTCATCAACACTTAATAAGCAAATCAAGAAATTTTGTCCGAATATAAATAAATAACTAAATATAACTATTGATTTTATTTTTCCATACATTCTTTCTATCAAAAATTAACGCTTTAATAAAAAATACTTAAATATCAAACAAGCTTAAGCGCAATTCCATAACTTTTTCGTATATATTAGCCCGATAAAAATAAGAAACTAAAAGATTTAAATATCATATCATAATAATAATTAATATAAAAAGTGGTATAAAAATTCATTTTAAAGGCGATTGAATGAAGATCGTTACTGTAAACATCCCAGAGAGCTTTATCGATGCCATCGAGAAACTTGTTGGCGAAGATGGATTGTATCCTTCTAGATCAGAACTAATCCGTTGTGCGGTGAGAGAATTCTTATTAAAGGAATTAAAATTAGCAAATAATATCGTTAAATATAAAAAAGATTATGATATGGAAGATCTGGACGAAGAAAATTTTGTTCGAGTGCCTATCGAACGATTAAATGAAAATCACGAGCCCGTGCGTGATTTTAAGACTTATAAAATTTTAAGACGTTTAGAAATTTAGTAATTAATAGCACAATAACGATTAGTTGATTTATCCCCTCCTTTTTTTTTCCTTTTTTTTTGAATATAGATTTTCTTTGAACATAGATTTTCGTACCTAAATATTTATACCTTAAACAGTGATATAATTATAGAACTAGTCTTAAAATAAAACACAGTGAATGCGTATGTCAGAATTAAAGCTGTTTGAAAAATTCAGAGATTCAATCGATTTTACCGTGTCTGATTTTTTAGGTCCAGATTTATCTAACCAGCAGAAAAAAGCTATCGATGATGTGTTTGCGATAATAAAGAGAAATGCCAGCGGAGATATTGAATCGTTTGGAGCTTCAATAAAGAACAATGAATCGTTGTATAAAGAAATTGAAGGAAGAATTAAGGAAAACATAGAAAAAGAGGAATTTAAACCAATTAAAAAAGCTCTCAAAGATTTCGCGAAAAAGATCTCAGAATTTATAGACGCTACTTGTTTTGCGATAATTCCAGTAAAAGAATTACCCTGGAAAGAATTATTCTTTAGGTCTGTCCCCGAAATTCACTTTACTGGAGATAAAATGAATATTAACAAAGAAAAGTTCGCTTTTTATGGCGAAATTAAGCGGATTCTTCCCAGAATTACAATCTTTGGCAAATTAAAGGGAAGCGATCCGTTGTTTGCGCCTCACGCTTTAGAACTTGACTTAAAGATTCCCTCAGAAGTTCAAAATGAAACGCAAAAAGTGAGGAATTATATGTATGTGTACCACATAATTCAAACTTTAAACTCTGAAGTTACCAAAAATCAGCTTGTGAAATACGAGGAAGAATTCCAAAGGCACGGCGATCCAGTTTGCGATTATTTAATGAATGACGATCAACTCAAAGAATCCATGAAAAAAATGTATCTTACTAGCGATATTATATCAGAAGTTTCAGTAAACGCGATTGCTATTCCCTTAAAAGAAGATGGTTCGAGTTTAGTAGTCGCTCTTTTTGAACATGACATTCCCCAGAAGTTTGACAACTGCTTTGAGTTTCTTTTGAATTTTTCTGCAGGTTGTGTTAGAGCTCCAAGTGATGCCCAAGTTGCTGTTCGATCAGGGGGTACTCAAGGATCACCCGAATTAAAGACATGGACTACAGAAGAGTTAGCGGAACAAACACAACAACGAGGGGGAGGAGTTCCTCCAGGGATGGAAATCTGGACCAAGGAAGATTTAATTCAAATGCAGAAAGAACAAAGCTCAGGCATTCCAGAAGGTATGGAGGTATGGACCGAAGAGGAATTAGCGGAGTTATCAAAGAAGAGGCAAGGAGGGGGATTGAATATCCCTGAATGGGAACCCGATAAAAACATGACGGAATGCTCAAAATGCGGGTATAGTCTAAGACCTAGTTGGAGAGAATGTCCTGTGTGCGGAAGAAAGGTCGATGAAGAACAATCGGATGATACTCCTGAATCAGAAAACGATAATTAGAGGATATTAAATAAGTATTACTTTATTTTATACATATATTTTATTCGCGAATATTAATTACTACTTTTTAATTATTGTATTATTTGCAAAATTCCTATTAATAATGTTTTTTAGGAGTTGATCTTTTTATTACTCAAAGAATTTAAGCTTCTTGGTATTCAACATTCTTCAAAACATTTTTCTTTTTAAGGGTTGTTGTTTCGAGGATTTAGAAGATCTAAACATTTATAGTTATCCTAGCGATGTTATTAACATCAATGATGAAGAAATTATAGTCAAAATTCTTGATGTGCACAAGCTAGAAGGTGCTAATGATTATTCCAAAGAAAAATCTGTTGAATCCAAGAACATTGAAACTATTAAATACAAGTTTAACGAACCAGTTCCCTTAATCATTAATAATCTAAACCTTTTTACCATACGAATTAATGGAAAATACATCATTGGACTAATATTAGATGTAAATGATAACCCGTTTGACTACAAAGATTTTTTAAAAGAAACGCTGTTCGAACTTCTGAATAATCATAGAAGTAATCCCTTCGAAACGGAATTTGAAATAGATAATTTTCTAATAGCTCTTTTCATCGATTTAAGGCGATATGGAGACGAGGTCATTGAAAAGCAGCGAAAAGTTGAGTTTGAGTTTCAAGAATATTTCGTCAAAGCGTTTATTTACGGTATAGACGAAGTAGGGAAGAGTTCTTTGGTAAGAAGAATTAAGACTGGTGAATTTAGTGAGAATTTCTTTACTCCTACAAGAAAATTTAACATCGAATATGTACAAGACGAAGAAAAAAGGGTTTTAGCTCTTTGGGACATGCCAGGACAATACTCTTTTCGAAAAAAGTGGTTAATCGGCCTGCAGGATAGTAATTTCTTAATCTACATGTTCGATGTTGCAAATCAATTGAGATTTGAAGAAGCTAAGAGCGAGTTTTGGAAAATTATTAACAGATACGATATTGTGGGAGTCCCCTTGTTAATTCTTGGAAATAAAGTCGATCTATTAGAAACTGAGTCGCAATTAGGTCGGGAAGGGTTAACCAGATTAAAAAATGAATTAATGGATTATTTCGAGTTCGAACGAATCGAAAACCGAGAATGGCAATTCTTATTAACCTCAGTAAAAACAAATAAAAACATGTCGCAAGTAGTGGATTTCATTTTTAGTTCCTTCGATACCGAAAAAACTGTGTTGTAACCAATTCAATCTTGCTGCATTATTCTTATATTTGCAGAAATGCTAATAAATAAGATTTAAATATTCACCAAATTAAATATTATTATATTTATAGAGAAAATTTAAAAAAAGTCTATTGAGTTAGCCATGTTCAAGAAAGGTAAGAAAGAAAAGCAAATCAATATCGACGATATTAAGGGGCACTTATTTTTTGGAGACGATCTTCGATTGATAATGCTGCGACCGTTAGATTTAATCGAATTTAGCGAATTTGCGGGCACAAACGCCGAGGATATATTAATTTGGGTCGGTAAAACCTTAGGAAAGTACTTTGCTGAAAAATTAGTAGCAGTAGTAGATTGGGGTTTAGTTGGGCTATCCTCCAAAAAATATTATTTAAACCAAGCGTTAGCGAATCTTGAACAACTGGGATATGGTAAGTTATCTTTAGCCGTTAAAAAAGATCGATTGATCGTGACTATTAACGATCCGTTATCTATCGAAGAAAAAGACAATGTTATGGCCAAGAATCTGTGTTTACTTTATCAAGGAATCCTCAACGGAATCATAGAACAAATGGATTTAGATGTTGACGGTAAAGAGGTCAATTGCGTGTTACTTGGTGATGAAAATTGTGTATATCGCTTTAAGTTATTGGAGGAAGAATTTGACGATGCTGACATCGATGAAGAAAAGGAAGAAGGGGAAGCTATTTCCGAGTTCTTATCTTCTTTATAGTTGCTTTTAATATATCGCTATTTATGAAACCTTTTATACCGAATTTTATTTAACTATTTAATGACTAATCACACTCCTCCTCCTAATATCATAATTGTCATAGCCGACGAAATGAGGGGAGATTGTATCTCTATTGGAGGAAAGGTTAACTCTGTTATTAAAACTCCCAATATCGATAAGCTTTCTAAGGATGGAGTGGCATTTACAAATTGCTTCACGGTTAATCCGTACTGCGTTCCTTCTAGGTGTTGCACTTTTACTGGTCAATATGTGCATTCTTCTGGTCATAGAGGAATGTATCAAATGTTAGAAGCGCACGAAGAAAATTTGTTTAAATTCTTAAAAGACAATGGTTACGAGGTGATGTGGGCTGGAAGGAACGATCTGTTTACAAAACAAGCGATTAAGAACAGCGTATCAAAACATTTTAGCCTATATTCTGGAGCAAGGGATTTAAAGAAGATTGCCTCTGGAAGGATGGAAAATCCTTTTCCAACTAACCATCGATTACGAAAATCGTTCTATTATGGTAAAAGAGGAGACGAAACCGTTAAAGATGAGGATTTTTACATCATTGAAGCGACACTAGAATATTTAAACTCCAATCTGAACAAACCGTTTTTTTTATATGTAGCATTAGCTGATCCTCATCCACCTTACTCGGTGGAAGAACCGTACTTCTCGATGTACGATAGAAAGGAGGTTCCCGTTCCTATACCTGCTATTTTAGAAGATAAACCCGAATTCATGAAATTGATTCATATTAGATACGGGCTAGACAAACTTACTGAAGAAGACTTCAGAGAATTAGTAGCTACTTATTACGGAATGATATCTCGCGTCGATAATCATTTTGGATTATTACTAGAAAAACTAAAGGAAATTGGCGAATACGATAATTCTGCAATTTTTTTCTTAGCAGACCATGGTGATTATGTCGGAGATTATGGTTTAACAGAAAAATGGCCAACTGCCTTTCAAGATTGCCTTGTAAAAGTCCCATTCATCGCGAAAATTCCCAATTTAAGCCCTATAAGTAATATAAATAGTAATTTAATGCAAACTATAGACCTATTTCCCACAATTTTAGAGATAGCGGGAATAAAAACGCAGTACACTTCATTTGGGAGGTCATTGTTACCTGCTATAGAAGATAATAAGCACATTCTTCGTGAAGCTGTGTTTTCAGAGGGGGGATATAACCCAAGAGAACCGCAATGTTTTGAAGGCGCTTTTAAAAATCCCAATGACCCATATATGGGGATTTATTTCGAAAAAACCAACATTCCGTTGGAATTTAACTCAAGTGTGACCAGAGGAACTATGATTCGGACAAGGGAATGGAAATTGGTAATCCGAAGCGATGCTAAAGAAGAATTATACGATTTAATAAACGATCCAAAAGAGAGGAAAAATTTAATTAACAATAAAGCTTACATACAACAAATTTTAGAACTAAAAGAAGGATTATTACGATGGTATTTAGACACAAGTGATAATCCAAGCTGGAAAAGGTTGAGACTCCCTTAAATAATCCCAGAAATGTAAGCAACCAATTTATTAGTAAAAAAATAAATATAAATATTTACAATTTAATCCAGCACTTCTGAAACGGGTTTTTCTTCTTCAAAAATGTCGCAGGCTAGTTTAAGCGCGTTAGGGATGTCTATTTGCTGTGGGCATTTCTCAATGCATTCCAAACATTCGATACATAAGCTAGCTGCTCCCTCTACTTCTTCTCCATTTTCCTTCCGAATTTTTAACGCTTCGATATCTCTTTCCATGCGATTGTAAAATATACTGCACCTTTTTCGGCCTTTTTCCCCGTAGTATGCCATGTCATTTAGCAAAAGTAAAACAGTCGGTATACTAACATCTTGTGGGCAAGGCATACAATATCTGCACCCCGTACATGGAACTACATTGAAACGTATAAAACTTTCTCGTAATTTAGCAATTGTGTTAAGCTCTTCGCTGGACAGACTATTTATTGCTGATATTTCAGCGGATTCCACATTTTCTACGACGTGTTGCATAGCGCTCATACCACTCAACACAACTGAAACTTCTGGTTGATTCCACAGGAATTGTAGAGCCCAGTCAGCCATGGTTCTTTTAATAGGCGAACTCTCGAGGATTTGCTTTAATTCAGGCTTACGTTCTAAAGCATGGTCTGGAATGGCTAATTTTCCTCCACGAATTGGCTCCATGATGATAAGAGCTACATTCTTCTTCCCTGCATATTCAACACCCCGCGTTCCCGCTTGAAAATCAACATCTAAGTAATTGTGTTGGATTTGACAGCAATCCCAACTATAATAGTCCAAGATTTCTTTAAACGCGTCGAATCCATCGTGAAAGGAAAATCCAATATACTTAAAATAGCCCTCATCTCTAGCTTGCTCCATCTTGTGGATTAAGTTAAGGTTTCTTACTTTTTGAAGTCTTTCGCTGCTTAGCGCGTGAAATAAATACAAATCTGGATTAGTTTGCATTCTTTTAATTTGTCGTTTTAGGTACTTATCAAAATCCTTTTCCTTTCCAACCAACCAAACAGGTAACTTAGTCGCAAGGTGCACTTTTTCTCTGTAACCATCTTGAAGCGCCTTTCCAACGATTACTTCGCTTTTTCCCCCGTGATATGGGAACGCAGTATCAACATAATTCACTCCATGATCAATAGCATACCTTATCATTTTTATTGCCTCCTCTTCTACGACACCGCCTTTGGAATCCATTGGTAATCTCATAGCACCAAACCCCAGAGCAGAAACTTCCCAACCTAAAGAGCCCATTTTTCGATATTTCATTCTCATCACTATTGATTCTTACTGTTAATTTGTTTTTTAATTTAAGAATAATAAGTTTTTTCCTTACAATACCTAAGCTTGAAGCAACATGCTACTTCTGATTTATTAAATCTTTAACTTTTACATCAGGATGTTGATATCGAGTTTTAGACATAAACTCGGTACGAATCAAGATAGCTTCCTCGGGACAGTAGTTAACGCACGCTAAACACTGTACGCATCTGTGACACCACTCTGGTTTTCCTTCAACTAATTGAATGTTATCTACTGGACACACTTGTTCACACACCCCGCAACTAGAACAAGAATCAATCGTGTAAAAGTGGTTATCGCTCGCATTAACTTCTTTTAGAAAATTTAAATTAATTTTTTCCCATCTTTTTTTCGAGATTACCTCAGGATAGATTGAAAGTTCTTCTCCATTACGAGACACTACTTCTACGATTGATTCGATCTGTTTTTTTGCGTGTTTGAACATTCTATTTCGGATTTTTTCATGGAGTTTTAATTCGAAACCTATTAAGTAATTGTTGGGCATTCGAATAGCAAACACAGCGTTGAGTTTTTTCGATTTACTCCTTAAAAAATTATCAATCTGAATAAATGTAGCTCCGTCTTCTCCACCAGCTCTGGTT
>JAHPYY010000117.1 GCA_019058515.1 Promethearchaeota archaeon | reverse complement strand
TTATAATCCTTATATAAGTCATTAATATATTTATTATAAGAATTACTAAGCATTAGTTTACAGCCGCGCTCATCCAGTCTTTTAAAGATTTCAAATAATTGTAATTGAGATGCTTCTCCAAAATTTTCTTTAGTATAGCTCGTAAATGACGCAGTTTTCGAGATAGGATGATAAGGGGGATCAAAATATACAAAATCATCCTTCTGAGCATAATTTAAACAAAGCTCAAAAGAACCATGAACTATCTTAACAATCTTTAAAGCTTTGTTAACAGCTAGTAAATTTTCTCTATCACAAAAGTTAGGATTTTTATATTTACCAAAAGGTACATTAAATTGTCCTTTACTATTCACTCTATACAAACCGTTATAACAACATCTGTTTAAAAAGATCATTCTAGACGCTTTTTCAATATTGGATAGTTTACTATAATTCTCTTCATCTCGATCTGAAGCTCTAATTTTATAGTAGTACTCTTTTTCATTTTTATGAGTGTTCAATAATTCTATCAGTTCTTTTACATTACTTTTTATGACACTATAGCAATTGATTAATTCCTTATTGATATCTATTATCACTGATGATTTTGGCTTTAAGAAAAAAAGAACTGCTCCTCCTCCAACAAAAGGTTCAATATAATTAATAAATGATTTTGGAAAATATTTTTGCATTTGTGAAATTAATTGTCTTTTCCCTCCAGCCCATTTTAAAAAAGGGCGCGGGGTTCCATTAGATAAGGCTCTTATTTTCTTTTTAGGAAAAGTCGTATACTTATTTACACTATCGGAAAAATCTTGAGTTATATCCTTAAAAATTAATTTATCTTTGTTAGACAATCAATTTCCTCCAAATTTTTATTCAGATTCTCTCACACTATATAAAGAAAAATATTAAAAGTACTCTTTTTATTAAATATTAATAAAGTTACATATAAAAAATTGGTTATTAATTATTAGATCTATTTATCATTTGAGCTCAATGAATTTTTACATGTAACTTTTTAAGTTACCATTTTATTATTTTTGTGTGTCCGACAAAAAAGATATTGACACCATTATAACTAAATTGGATAACATCTCAATTCAATTTACTAAAGCTATTAATAATCTTTCATCAGAATTAACAAAGATTAAAGAAGTCTTAAAATATTCTAAGAAAAAAGAATTTATACCTATAAAATTCTTTAAAGACTTCTTAAAACCTCAACTAGAGAAAAAAAAGAAAATGACAAAAAAAGAAATGTTTAATTTATGTGAAGAGAGACGTAAATATAATTCTTATAACACTATACATAATTATTTGTATAAATTGGAACTAAATGGATATATACAATCAGAGAAATTAAAGAATATAAAAGTTTATATGCTTATAAATGAGGAAAACCAATCAAAGTAAATCAGTCTAATTAATATAAAAGTATAATTTATTCCTGTTTCTTATTTTATTTAAAATCTCTTTTATATCAAGAAACTTTAATAGGTTTTTTGCTTCTGTGTAATTTTTGACTCCGTAAGGTTCCAAAATCTCTTCTATCCTTGTACTTATTGTCGGTAAAGTCATTTTATATTTCTCACATAAATCCTTTCCATATTCTACATTTTTTATATCAACAAGAAACTCTTCCACATCTGTTATCTCCTTCCTATGAATTTTTTGAAGCAATTTGATATGTTTTTTTCGAAATTTTTTATCATCCCAAAGTTTATTCATGGCATTGCTTATTTTTTTACATTGTTTTTCCCTAAATTCGGGATCCTTACACATGCTTTTACTCGATGCCTGCATTAATTCCTGATATTTGGGATCCTGCCATCTTCTTTCCAAAGATTCTTGAATGCATTCCTTCTGACTTTCCTGATATTCGGGATCTTGCCACCTTTTACTCATTCCCTGACTAATTTTCATACTCTGATTATCTTTATAGTCTTCGTCCTCCCATTTTATAGTTTGTGCCTTACTTAATTTTTCGCGGTATTCTTCGCTCTGAAACATCTTCTCTCTTGCGATATTCTGATTATCTCGATATTCATCCTGTTGCCATAACTCTTTTACTGATTTGCTAATCCGTTTTCTAACTTCTGGTCGCATTCTTCCACTTTCTCCTCCCTCTGTCATGTTATATCCCTTTTTAGGATTAAAGGAGTCGTATTCTTTAATCCAGAAGATTTCTTTCTGATTCAACTCATTAGAATTATACGTAATATCAATTTCTTTTACAATCCATACCCTTGAACCATATTTAGCAATAGCGTTATATAGGTGTCGAGCGTAAAATCTTTTATCTGGATTCGCATTTCGTGCCTTCCTAAGCTTTCTACCCTCAGCTAAATGCTCCTTCCACCTCTGTTTTATGGTTTTAGGAAGTTCAACCTTACCTACATAGAGTTTTCCATTTAAAGTGTTAGTTGCCAAATAAATTAATCCAAATTTTGTATTTTTTCCCATCTTTTGGAAAGATTTTCTTTTTATCGCCTTATTCGACAAAAATTTTACCTCACTTCTCATGAGTTTTTTTTTAATTTCATTTAAACACCATTATTAATCTCACTTGATTCATCGATCAAGCTTATAAAAACACTAATTTTGTTATTATCACTAGTATCAAGATTTTTTATCACTAAACATTCTTCAGGAAACAGAATTTTTTTTAAATTTGACATTAAAAAATCTGATTGGAAAAGTTCGTAATATTTTTTATCTCTGTCCCTAATTCCTAAGTTTGAAATGTCTTTGTCAAAATGTATCTTAAAATCACAATTTTTAGAATCGTAATAATTTACTAATTTGAAGAAGAAATCACTATCACCTATAATGCGCCTTTCAAATGAAGGTTTTACTGTATGAAGCCTCCCATATAACAGAAATAACTTTTCATAGAAGCTTAGGGTTGAGTTCGATAGATCGATATTCTGATCATAATTTATATTTAATTCGGACTCTCTAGCTAATGTAATTAGCGTTACTCTATCCCGGTAATTCTTATATATTTTGCTACTATAATAATGCGCATTTTCAAAAAAATCGTCTAAATCATCATCGTCTTGCCTAATACTGCGAAATGGGGCAACAATCTCGGAGATAATCAAATTTTCACTCCCAAACAGAGCGTTTTTAACATCGTGAAAAAACCGACTAGTCTCATAACTCATTCCAAAATTTATACCATGGTGATCATGTATCGATATCGAGACTTCGTAATAATAAAATTTCCCAATGGGTTTAATTTTAAATTTCCAGACGCCGTAGCCGTACTCTCCTAATTCTAGCTCCAAATTTTTTTGCACATAATAATCTTTCAATAAAAAGATGAATCGAGCGTAATTAAATGAGCGTTTTTCCAATTTCAATAGAGGAAAATAATATTGTGAAAATATCGAAATTATAAAATCGAAATCAAATTCGTTCTTGCAATCATTTATTTTATTATTTAAATAATTAAATAACCTTAACTCTAAAAATTCTAGAAATCCCCCTCAGAGAATTTAGATTTTGCGATTTCCAATAATTTCATAGTCTCATAATTTGTAAGATTTGAGACTACAATTGAAAAATTTTGAATTATAACATATAAACCCGGATCATGAAATTGGTCGATGAAATCTATCATTTTAATTCTATCTTGCGAATTTTTACACTGAAAAATTTCTAGTATGGTTTTTAATGTTGATTCATTTTCAAATAAATAACCAATCTCCTGTTGGTTTAAATAATTTTCAACATATCCTTCATTCCATAGGTATAATGTAACATTTAAGTTACATTCATTTAGTCGATCCAATATTTCATGTTTTATCACATGCCTCGCTTTTTCATCTCCAGCATCACAAAGCTTCTTAAGTAGAGGAAACGATAGATTACTATGAAGTAAGCGCGTGTTATAATCATTTTCCGCCCACGCCTGTAAATTTGAACAATGACCCATAAACTCCTCTATAGGAGGGATTTTAACCGCTTGACCAACATGACCTTGAATATCTTCCGCATCATCAATAGAAAGAACATTTTTGAATTTCTTATCATGAGGATCACTTAATAATAACCTTTTACATTGGATAAACTCCTCTCCTCCAACATAAATAACAGTTCTTCCATATTGCAATTACAGAACTAAAAATTCGTTTATAACAAAGGTTTTTTCTGCACGCGCGTTATAAGAACCATCATAATCCATCATCAATTTTTTCCCTCTTTATATTAATTCCGCCTTTCGCAGATCTTTAATGGTTGGGTATAACTCTCGATCTTTCTGAGCGATTTTTACTGATATCAATCTCTCAAGATTTTCTATTACATAATCGAATTTATTACCGTCATCTAACTCTTCACTATTTTTACTATTTTCTATTATTGATACCAAATCTGCTATTAAAGCATCGTATTTGTTTCTGATAAAAATGATTTGCGCCTTTATATTAGCTAGCTTTTCTCTACATTGGACTTTTTCTTTTCGCAATGTTGTGATATCAGACCTAGTACCTTTCTTCTTTTTTACAGGCTTTTTTGTAGCTACTAAATGCGCCTGTTTAACAGAAGTCTTACCACTCTTCGCTTTATCCCAAATTTTAGCAACTTTCTCATCGCCCCCAGATATTTTTTCCTTAATTATCTCTGTTTTTCTAATGATTTCGGGAGTTGTCCCAAACAATTTTGCATATTTTCTCTAATTCTTATTTTCTCGAACCGCTATTGCCTTCTGAATTGTCATATCAACATTACTACTAGTTTCTAAATTGCTTTTCAATTTATTGATAAGTTTTCGCTCCATATCCAAATCAATAGCTTTCGATTTTTGCATTGCTTTTATCACTATTTCAGCAATCTCAGCAGGAGTTAGATGGCGACGTTTAATGTTTTTTGAGATAACATATTCTAATGGTGACATGTCCAAGTTTAGGTCCCGAAACTTGATAACTTTAATAGGGATACCCAACTCTATGCAGATTTTAGCTCGATTTTTGCCTTCTAATATTTCATATTTACCAGTTTTAGGATTAAATATAACTACAATTAGATCCAACAAACCGTTTTTAGAAATATCCTCCTTTAATTCCTGATATTTTTCTTCAGCTAAATATGGAAATAATTTAGAAAATTCATGTGGTTCAAGAAAATCTTGATCTAAATTAGATATAATTAATCATACACCTCGTCTATCAAATATTTTTCAATTGTTAAATTAATAAATAAATTTCTATAGTGTTTAATCGTCCTTGAATTACAATTTGGAAAATTTTCCATAAAATCATCAGAATCTAGAATTTCCGGATGAGTATTTAATTCATTAAATACTCTGTGGATAAGAGTGTCCCGTATGTTCCCTCGCTCCACCTCATCATATATCTTTCTCAATCTACGATAGCGCCTGTTCTTTTTTTCTTTTTTCCTTAATTTGGAAAAAAGTGAATCTAGATCACGCAAAGCATCAATAGAATACTCAATTTTTGATTTGGTTTCAATTGAAACATCTGTATATCGTATTTGATCCAAAAACATCAGTATTATGTCTATTACTGAATCAATGTATTCATCGCAACATTCTTCAGATTTTGAAATAATTTTTCCAAGTTCGGTTAGACTATTAATCGAGTTATTTTTCCAAAACTCGTATTTAACTTTCGCAATAGATTTTTCCTGATTATCAATTAGATCTATAGATCCATAAAGTCGATCTAAAATCTCATCGATTAAAAGGGTTATGTGCAAGTTTTGAATGTAATCCTGTACAAAAGAAAAATAATGAATTAGACACATAATCACATACCTAATATGATATCTCGTATATAATCTACCACTTTTAGTGAGCCTCAACAACTTTTTGGTGCGATTTTCTCGATGTCGTACGTCATAAACACATCCATGTTCTTTTAACCAAGTTTTAATTGCATGGAATTGAGAAGGGGAGGTAATTGATAAAAATTCCATTAATTCGTCTGATGATAATCCAATATTAGAACAACTATCCAATTTAAACATGACTGCATCATGATTGGCGATAAGGGGATTTTCAGATAGCTTAGCAAAACCCCTTGTTCCTATCCGTTTAATAATACTGATAAACTTGCCATTCATTCCATCCTCAGATATTTCAAACAATGTGACCTACTGACCGACCTTATTATTTTTTTTAATTGTCAATTATAATTAGATAGATCAGAAATAGATTTAAATTTACGGCAACATTTAATAGGTCACATGTATATATGATAAATGACCTACTAAACAATAATGAGTAAGAAAAGCAAACGGATTTATACTAAAATTTCTAAGGACCTTTTTGAAAAATTGAAATATTTTGTGGAACATAATCAGCAATATGGTAATATAGCTGAATTTATACGATATAATGTCCAAAAATTTTTAAATCGTAACATTACGAAGTCCCGCCTTTTCGCTGAATTACTGGATAATTCCAAACCATGCGTTAAGGTTTTAAGGATTAGAGTTTCGCCACTATTTTTACACGAAATTCAGCATCATTCTAAGTCCCGATTTTCTAATATTCCTCATTCTGTCTCGTATTTTCTGAGATATTGTATAAAATTAGCATTAATAAAGGAAGCGTCAAAGGAGCCTATTGCTGAAAGCAATGCTATCATCGCAACATTGGAATCTAATATAGGTAAACCTCTTAAAGATCTCAGCCTTGATGGAGATTCAGTAGGATTTAACGAGCAATCATTTGGTGTAGAATATGAGAGAGGCGAGATTGTTGGATTGGGATTAGCTAAATGTAATTTATTGGAGATTCCGCCAGTAACATTAAAAATTAAAACTCTTAAGCGATTAAATTTAAAAGATAATCGGCTAGAATCACTGCCAGACAGCTTAGGGAAATTACAAGATTTACAGGAGTTAGATTTATCTGAAAATCCAATAAAAGAGTATCCAGAATCATTAAAAAACCTTTATAGCTTAAAAAAGATAAATTTAAGCCGTACGAGTTTAAAAGAAGTGCCAAGTTTCATTCATCACTTACACTCCTTAGGAGTATTGAAGCTTGACAAAAACGATCTCGAAAAATTACCAGAATCCTTAATTTTGAAAAATCTCAGAGAATTTAGTTTGAGCAGTAATTCGTTATCAGAGATTCCAGAAAATTTGTACGATTTTAAATCACTAGAAATTTTGGATCTTAAATTTAACCGAATAATATCTATTTCTCAGTCAATAGAAAAACTTCAATTACTTGAGGAGCTAATATTAACAGGTAATCAAATAAAAAAATTTCCCAGAATTAAAAAATCAATGCCATCGCTTCGATTTTTAAATGTCTCAAGAAATCAAATTTCTAGTTTCAAAAACTTTGGTGTCTATACAGGCCTAGTTAAATTTAATTTAACTATGAACAGATTATCAAATCTAGATTCAATCGGAAATCTAACGAAACTCAAAATCCTGTATTTATCAGATAATCAATTAACAACTATACCAGAAGAAATTGATAAACTATCAACTCTCGAATGGCTTAATTTATCCCACAATAATTTGACACATCTTCCTAGCTCAATTGGAAATTTGCATAACCTAAGTAGATTGAAACTATATAAAAATTCCCTAAAATCAATTCCAACTAGTTTTGGAAATTTAAAACAGTTATATGAATTAAGATTGGATAAAAATAAATTAAAATCTATTCCAAATTCCATAAAAAATCTACAAAAATTGCGGATTCTTGATTTAAGTAGTAATAAATTTAAAAATCTTGATCAAACCATTAGAAATGTAAAGAAATTGCTCCATCCGTCCATATATCTGTCTCATGATGCTAGTGTTAGCTACATGGACAAGTTACAAAAAACGCTAAACAAGGGAGAGGATTCAAACTTTACCGAAGACACCAAGGCAATATTAAGCGAATTGAAACATAAATTAAATTTAAACTCTGACTACGATGTTCTTATTAAACTAAAAAAATTAGCAAAACTTGCATAGTAATCGAGAATAAATCACTGTCATAAATAGATGGGGTTATTTAACAACCACTATTCTTTACCATCTCTTAAGAACTACACACTTTTTTTTTAGCTTTACGAAATTACCTTAGTAACTCAATAATTCTTTTAGGATTTTTGGAGTTTCAAAATAATATATAGTATCTAAAAATGATAATGTATTAGTAATAAGAAGATGACAACTAAAGCGGCTCGAAGAATTCAGTCTCATGCAGACAAAACTGGAAGGCACCAAGATTTTAAAGCGAGAGCCCAACGAGCTGCAGATAAAAACAAAGTTAAAAAATAAAATAGAAAACTCTCGAAATTATGAATTTTTAAGATCTAACTATCTTAAAAATTTTCTTTCTCCTAATTAGTTTTATTAACCTAATATTTCGCCAGTTTTATTAATGGTGCGTCATATATGGTGAATCAGAAAGTTTATATTTTAAAGAGGGAAAAAGATATTTTATTGATTACTTATTCCGACAAAAATTTAATTAAAGTTGAAAGATATCCGACATAAATAATGATTAACTTTGAAGACTTAAACTCTATTGATAAGGCGGTATTAGTTGCTTGTGGTATTGCTTTAAATGGAAGTTTATCTGCCCATGTGACTAAACAATGTATTATGAAAAAAGTAAGTAAAAACTTAAATCCTAAACATAAGAAAAAATCATTTGATAAATTATTAAGCAAAGGATTGATTAGAAAACACCCAACAGGAAGAAGTACCACTTATGAACTTACGAGAGAAGGTAGAGATATGTATTTCAAAATGCAAAAAGATAAATCCTAAGTTTTACTTTTCAATTATAATCTATTTTTTGTCAATATAGGATAACCTATATGGTATTATTTAAATAGTTAAATTGAATCTAGATTATTGCAATAAAATAAATGTTTAGAAGAAAAGTGAACGAGTGATCCCAATCTTATATTTAGATATTGTGTCAGATAGGGTGTTGGTGAGTGGTGGGAACAATTATGTGGAAATTAAAATTAGCAAATCAAGTAAGGAGGAAAACCGCTTTCGAAAAGCGATATAAATTATACGAGCATATAAGTAAACATCCTGGATTATCGGGATATGAACTAGCAAAACAATTAGGGTGGACATCGGGTTTAGTTGATTATTATTTAAAGAAATTGATTAGCGACGGAGTAATAGAAAATCATAATGAGGTTGTGAATGGAAGAAACAGAAGAGAATATCATCCTGTAAAATGGAAGAACTTAGTTAACTGGGATGAAATTAATAACTTTAAATCTGATGACTTTATTGATTAATCTAGTTATACTTTTTTTTTAACTAATTTTTTTAATAATTTAATATACTTTTTCAAGAACTTTTAATATTCAAATAAAGCATTCGTAGAAGGAATTAAAGAAAGTTATACTAGAGAATTTGAAGTTTTAAAATTTTTAAAATGCATAAATAATTCATAGCAATGTGAACTGGAAAATAAAAAAATTGGGGTCAAATTGACACCAAAAAAAATCGCAATTTAGATTATTTTCCATCTATTTTCCGCCTCGTTTATTATTATCTTGAAATTAAAGATAATCTGGGAGATTATGACATAGATTGGTTTAAGGTAAAAATCTATATTTTAGAACTAAATCCTGAAAATAGTGAATATCTTCTATTTTTACAATGACTTAACATTAGATAATGTGTTATTACGAATGTGCTTTCTTACTTGAGTATGAACTGTTGAAGGCATGATTCCCAACCGTTTACAGATTGAGCTTACAGTAACGATTCCCGATTCTTGAGAAAGAAGCGAAAGACTAGCAACAACACCAGCAACCAGTTCATCACTTGTATTCTTAATTACTGACCACATCATATCAAGCAATTCTTTAGACCGAAAGTAAAATTTCATCCCTATCTTAAATTGCTCGGATATTTCTAATAGTTTCTGAGAAATGTAAGCTTTTCGGTCGCGCTTGGAGTAATATCTAAATAGAGGACATACTTTCAATTTAAACTCGTTAAATTCCCTCCTCGAAAGGTGAGTTACCTGCAAAATAGCGTCTTGATCCACGGAAAGATTCTTTAGTTTCATCATCGTGTAGACTACCACCGCAGCAAGCCCAGTCGGAGATCGAAATTTTGTACCCGGCGTAATACGATTGCTTACTTCAGAATATGCTAAAAAGGCTTCTTTTTTAAGACGATGTGGAAGTTGCAACGCATGAAAAATACGAGAAATTTCCACCCTTCCAATTTCAAGTTGATAATCAGCGTTGTTATACCGCCTATTAGTTTTCATCAATGAGATTAGTCCTTGGGAGTTTTTGGAATTTGAGCACTCGAATATCGTGCCAACTTGAGTCCTATTCGCTAGAGGGGCATGTTGAACTTTTGCATCGTTAAAAAGAAGGTGATACTTTAGAACTTTTTGTTCATCAACTGCTCCACAGGTTTTACATACTTTTCCCATTTTAGTTTGCACAAAATCCGAAGAGTGGCAACAATCGCAAACATTTTTCTTTGTGGAAGAAATTTTAGATAAATTAACTTTCGGATTACTCAAATACGACGCCATAGCACACACTTTTTATGATTAGCTTATATTACTAATCTTCGGAACTTGAATTCATATTAAGAATCACAAGGAAGGAGTATGATATTTAAAGGTTTTGTATTATCAAACTAAATTAAAGGAAGTATCCCTATTTATTTATAGTTTTAAAATTTGCGATGTATTCTTAATAAATAATAGCGATTTACGGATATTTATGTGATTATTGGTTTATATGTGAAAGATTGCAATATGTTTTCTTTGACAAAAAAGTCCATCATTAATCTCTTGGATCATTTTTTACAATTATTTTTGTTATTCGAAGAAAATTAGCTTATATTCATGAATTATGAAGGTATTGAAATTAATTTTCAAGGAAAAATAGAAGTCAAATGTAGAGATGCTATAATTTATTGTTTCTTGAAGATTAACTCTGGATACACATATTCAAAATCATCAGTAAATAACCTATGATTTTTCCATTTATTATTTTCTGCCATCCAAATCAAATTTTGTAGCGGATTGTAGTGTTTCAGAAAATCTGTTCTACCATAAACCGTTTTAAGAAGGTTTTTACCGTCAACTAAATCAGTCAATATCAAATATCGTTCGACCTTTAAATATTGGAAAATGTATTCTAATATTCTTAAAATCTCAGATAACTCGCAATCCGGAAGATATAATTTGATCATCAACCCATTTTTAACCTTTTTTTGCTTCTTATATCCATAAATGTAATATTCTCCTTCAATATCGTATATATATGACAAATTAAAAAATTGAAATATTGCTTTTAGTGTATCTTTTGTGTTTTCTTCTAAGTTAAGCAAAAATATATGAATCTTCTCTTTAAAATCTAAATTTTTGAAGTTGATATAAGGATAAACGAGTTTTTCTTTTATTAAATTTCTAATCTTATCGAATGTTGATTGAGTCATAGTATCAAGATTTTCCATGACATCAACTGATTTCCAATTATATAATTGTTTTAATGAATTAAAATGAGGAGAATTAGGTTTGTAATAATCTGAAACCACTAAATCGCCTACATTAAAGTTCTTTGCTTCAGAACCATTGATATTATAATTAGGGTTAAACAGCACATTCTGTATATGAGCTTTGAACTTATTTGGATCTAAGCTCCATCCCTTAGAGCCGAAATTATTGTTAAAGTTAAAAATCTGAGATATGGATTTAATGTAGAATAAACAATATTCCCGGATATTCTTTTTTGATTTTGCTAACCAGTTAAGGTAAGATTTATTTGGATCGTTAAAAGGAAAGATATATTTTATCAATAACAAATTAGTTGAGTCAATCGATGCGAGTTTTTTCACCTTCTGAAAGGTATTTGAAAATAACAATTTTAAATCAATCCCACTTAAATCAAGTGGATTAATGAACAAAATATATTGCCCTAATCCGAATTTTTGAAATGCAGGAAAAAATTTTATCTCCTTTATATATCTTTTATAAAATAGTTCTTTTGAGTTCAACCTTAATTTTTGTTTTTCTAATAAGTTTTTCTCAAGATTTAAATTAAATTTAACCAATTTTTGAGCATCGTTTGGAGTCAAGTTAAAGGTAGTTTCTGATTCAATTCTTTGTCTAATTGTTTTTAATAGAGTTGATAAGTCAGTATTTACAGACCAAAAATCTGTTGCGGGGATAGTTTCTTTTTGAGTTGTATTGAATTCTTCTCCAAAAATTCTCCTAACAAAGAGAAAGTATTGGTCGAACAGGTCTCTTGTATAGAAAAAATTTCTATTTTCGAAGTCATAGAAATCTTTTCTTGAAAAAGTATGTAAAAACCCATCCCAAGAAAATCTCTTGAAAAAGAGAATGTTCTCTTTGAATAGGTTAGATAATGCTGAAACAAGTAATGTTTTTTCGTTATCTTTTAAAAATGGGACGAAAAGTTGAAAGTAGATATATTTCTGTTGATTAAATAAATCTATTGATTCGTAATAATATACTTTGGGAAAGTAATGTTTTATTTTATCAATAATTACTCTAACTTCTGGAGAATTCTTTAAAATCATTTGTGGGAAGTACCTTGCAAGGGAATCTCTCCATATACTATCAATTAAATAGGGTTTGATGATTTTCTTCTTTATTAAGTTTGTAATCCTTTGATTAATCGATGTACTTGTGACATATTGGACTTTATCTCGTTCTTTTATATCTTTAAGTCGGTTTTCTTTTATATCAGCGATGTTTTCTATTAGTTCGGGATTAGAAATCAATCTTTTAACGGAGAATATACTAAATATTTTTAGAGCAGAGCACATTTCTAAAAATTGAAAATAAAATCTGAATTTGTTAACCTCTTTCTCGTAGTTTTCTCTATCATTTAAGTATGAGAGGAATAGGTTTTTGAATTTTTTAGAACTAGAATCAAGATCATCAAAGAGCTCATTCTCTTCTATGATTTTAAGGATATTTTCTTTTTCATAAAAATCTTTAAATTTATCAATATCATCAGTTTTACCTTTCGATTCTTTTTCTATTATATGAAAATATTTTACCCATTTTTCTAAATCATTTTTTACATAAAAAAAACCATAATTTTGGTTATTTATTAAGAATTCTAGAAATTCTTGTTGGATTTCTGGTGATTTAATCAAAGTTTTATATGTCTTCCTCATCTCTTTAATTATGCGAGTCTCACTTGTATAAAAATTAATCCAATCAGATTTTATGATATTAGCTATATCAGTTTTCCTTGAAAATGTAAATCCAACATATGAAAAAAATCTAATTCTGTCTAAAATTAAAAAATCTAAGAGTGTAAGATTTGGTCGATGAAAATCTTTACTATATTCTTGTTCAAATTCGAGTTCATAAACCTTAGAATAATCTTTATTTTTTAGGTCTACGAATTGTTCTTCAGAATGAAATTCTCTGAAATAATTTAAGTTAATTGAAAAAACATATTTAGTTGCTATTGAACAGTTTTTCTCAATAATATATCCACGTTGTTCTATTTTTTCAAACAAATATTTTAATTCGTTCAAGTAGACCCTTGGAACAACAAAATAAGCAGATAATTCTGTTGCTGAATCATCTATCGATAATCTAGGCATTATTAAAAATGGCATTTGCTTTACAATCTTGTCTATCTTACTTTTTTCCAAGAGAGGATTGAATTTAAAATAGCAAGCAAGATAAGCTATATCAAGTGATTTCCAATCAAAGTAATAGGTAGGGGTTATTCTACTAAACCTATTTATCCACTGTAAGCTGTTTTTAAATTTCCTAAAACTCAAATTTGTTTGAATAAAGCCTTGGTTTTTAAATAATTTAAAATACTTATAATAGACTTGTAAAGTGTCGCAGTCTTTTACATTATAGAATATTTTGGTTAAAATCCTTAAAGTTTCTGCAATTTCATTGCTATGCAATCTTTTTGAAGTTTTAAATAGGAATTCCTTGTAAATTTTTTCAAGAATATATATTAAATCTTCATCAAAGTCAATGTTTGGATATTGTCGAATATATTGAAAAAAGAATTGTAATGGACTTATTGAGGATTTGTTATCTTTTAAGTTGAAGAATTTATCAAAGCGAAAATGTAGATGAATGGATTTCTCTCTGATTAGAACTTCCCATTCTTCTATATGATCGAATTCTTGTAAGTTTATCTCTACAAATTGATTTATAGCATATTCAATGAATTTAGTTTCTTTTAGATCATCCGGAATAAACATTAAGTAAGAGCTCTGAAGCAGAATGAATGGAAAAAGTGTATTAAACGCCTTATTAAGCTCCAAGTGGTAAATATTTTCCTCTAGATATCGCTTTACTCCATAAGAGGTAATATCACCACTGTTTTTAATATTCTTATCTATAGTATGAATTTTAAAATTCTTGTTGATTAACTCTAAATTTAGATAACCCTTTAACTCGTCGATTAACGAGTGAAATATATCAGTTATTTTTTCTGGGCTATTTAAGTGATAAGTTTCCTTTAATATGCTAAAATTTGGAGAGTAAATCATTTGACTCGTTATGAATGATTTTTCATCTTCATAAATTTATTTGGGAGGGACTCTAGTATAAAAGGTTTTGCTTTACTTGTATAAAATACTCCTATTATTCGAGCTTGTGCGCTTCTTATTAATATTTGAGCCTGAAAAGCCAAAATAGGTGAAATTTTAAGTGAATCTCTAGAATTCAATTAATCTCAAGAAGAAGAGAATGAATTAATTTTTGAAGAAAAATGAGGTTGATCGATTAGGTGAGTCACTTAGTGAAGTGGTTTAAATATATTGGCTAGAAAATAGGTTGTATCAAGCAATTCCATTTAATTATAAGGTTATAAATATGAAATTCTTCAATTTTTATAGAGTTCTTTTATTTGTCTTAATAGGTGTAGTTTCATTTTTACCCTTGGCTAGCATCGCTCTAGCTTTCCAAGGAAGTGGCGGAGGAGGTTAAATTTAATATAGTACCTGTTAAACAAATAATAAGTACTTCACTTTTTTTTGATTCTTTCCTTAACTGGTTTTAATTTTTAGGTTGATCATTATTATTTCATAAAAATTTGAGAATAGACACAAAAATTAAAATTTAAAGCGAAAACTAAGTATTCTCCCCTTTCTTCTCATCTTTCTTTACAAAATCTGATGATTTTGCTCCACTATTTGAACGATAATAGTCTTCATATTGAAGTCGAGTAGGGACTATTTTCCTTTTTCGATATTCTTCTAATGTATTCTTCAAATTCTTTTCACCTAATTGGTTAATCTCTGGACTATTTATATATGAGTCGAGACTCACAATTTAATAGTTTTTTTATTAACTAATAATTAATTTAAACATTTAAGAATCTAATGGTATAAAAATAAAAAAAAATTTAAATCTTGTAGAAGAAGTTCCAAAAAGATGTAGTTAATAACTTATTATCAGTAACCATCCGATATAGACATCCTGAATTGAGTTCAATCAATCCTGTGAATCCCTCGTCAAAATGCTTTATCTCGAACTCAAGAGAATTTGTTAGAATACCTTTTAAGATCTTCACACAAGTTTCAGTATCTCTTACTACTAATACCCCATTTGCTACTCCAGAATCTAAATCTATCTGCATACCTAATGGATGATAATCTTTCAAGGTAGTTGCTCTTTTATCCCAATATTTTTTTGTGTAATAGGCTAAGATTCTACATATCTCTTTAAAATAGCCAAAATTCTCTTTAAATTGATCTTCTTTTTCTTTCCACAATGAAAAAGGTTGGTCTAACCTATATTGTTCGTATTCTTTAAGATAGGTATCAAGATATTCATTCAGTTCGAATAGATCCTTTTTATTTAATATTTTTAAGATATCAATATCATCAAAAACATTTTCAGCTTTGAAAATAAAAATTCTCTCTTTTATGTATTCTAATGGATAATTCTTTATTTTTCCACAGAGATATTCTATATTATAATCGGGAATATAAGCAATCACAGGTTTTTTTTGTGCTAAAGTGGAAGCTAGCTCAGAATCTTTTCCAAATGTATCACTCTCCTGTATCATATAAATAGTACAATCAGCTCTCTTTAGTATTAACCCTTCAATTAATCCTTTATCTCTATTAGGAATACAAAATGATTGAGTCGGATCAAAATATCTCAGTTTTAAATTTTTTATTTCAGAATCCTTGAATATTTTTTCAATAGTCTCAAAAGTCTCTTCATATTCACAATTCTTTCTCATTGAGGTTGCTATATATACATCGATATAATCCCAGATCAAGTAAATATTTGTGTTTTTTTCTCCAATATCCCTGCTACTTTTGATTTTATTTTCTAATTTTGATAAAAATTCCTGGAACTCATCATATTTGGTCGTGTTGTCGCTTTCTTCTATTATTAGGTCAAGATATTCCTTTTCCTTTTCATATAAAGTTTCACTAATATAACCTAAATGCCAAGTATTTTCTTTTTTAACTTTATTTAAATTTATTAAGGGATTGGGTCGGGTAGCATAATTTTGTTCCAATGTAGTTGGATCAATTAGATTAGATCTGAAGTAAGCATCAATCTCATGCTTTCGTAGTTTAGAAAATTTTTCATAGGTAAAATTAAAATTTCCAAAATTTAGAATACTTAAACCTCTAAATAGACTTATCCCCTTCTTTAATATTCCTGTATTTACTCTCCCTCCCTGGAAAAAATAATTAAAAAAATCTCTTGATATCCTGTCTTGATTATAGAGTAATAATACCTCATTAAACTGTTCATAATTCAAATAGTATGAATTTAAATCTTCAATTACCTTTCTCAAATGGGTTTTTTTATGTTCACCTATATCATTTGAATCAAAATCCTTACCACATAAATAAGTTAATACAAGTTTTGAAAAGTCTTCAATATTTTCTAAATTTAATTTTTCGATTTCAATGTCTCTGAATTTCATCCTAAATTATTTATTATTAGTTTTTCTATATTAAATTGATTATTAGTATTCTTTTGCATTCTTGTTCTAAAAATTGAAACTAATCCAATTAACTATTTAATTACAGTGTTTTTAACGGAAATATGAGAGGGAAAGGTAGTATCAAATTTTTATATGAGGAGGTTTAAGCAAATACATACTTCCATTTTAGTAAAGAATTATCAGATATTCATTAAATTGAAATCTCCAACGATGGGAATATTCTTTAGTTTTGGTTATGTATTATGATTTTTAAAGATCAAAATTATTAAACACTTATCTTTTGTATATCATATATCCTTAAACTCAATTTAGATCATACAAGAAATGGAAGAAAAAGAAAGATTTTCACAGTTATTCAATCAACAATTAATTAAGGATGTAACAGATGAACAGATTGATATTGTACTGTCAGGTCAGTACGGCAAAGCTCTAGAGCTTCTTAGAGACGCTGAAGCGACAGGACTTTTTCCCGCCTTGGTTGGTCCACCCGGGGTAGGAAAGACAATATTATGTAGGTATTTTGCGAGTCTGAGAGCGAAAGAGCAAAAGACGAAACAGTTTTACTGGATGACCATGGACGAGTCAATTAAACCATCACATTTTATTGGTTCATTTGATCCCGCAATTACATTACAGAAAGGTTTCGTACTGGAGGCGTTCAATCCAGGACCCTTATTAAGAGCTATGTTAGAAGGCGGTACATTTTTAGCAAACGAAATAAATAGAGCTACCGAATATTCACAAAATACACTTCTAGAACCTTTAGAAGAAACATCTATAGGAATCCCTCATTTAGGGCGGATAAAAGCTAACAATAACTTTTTCTTTATATGCGCCATGAATCCTGAGGAGTTATCAGGCACTCATAGATTGTCGGAGGCGTTAAAAGATAGAATCAAGGTTTGGATTAAGCTCACATATCCAGAAAAATCTACTGAATTGGATATTATTAGAATAAACTTACCCGAACATTTTTCGATAGAGGAATCGGAATTAGAATTAATATATACGGTGATAAACGAAACAAGGAAAAACAAAATAGACATCGAGATTCCTGCTTCTATTAGAGCAGGAATAGCCATTGCTAAATTACTCGGTAGGAAACGATACATTGAAAAACAAAAGGGTGTTCACGAAGGAGCATCTGCTTACACTTATTTGTCAGAAATAGCTAAAAATGTTTTGCTTGGGAGTATTAAACCGAAGCCCGGAGTTAAAGTAGAAGAAGTTATTGAGCATATGGTTCGAAAAACTCTTGGAGGGTAGAATTACTTAATGAGTTTGTTTCCCGAAAATCCTTGCGAGTATGCTGTTGAATTTATACGACGGATGAGGAACCACCCTGACATAATCCAAATTCCTTCTTCAAGACAAGTGTTGTCAATCCCTCGTATGCTTTTAGCAAGGTTTTACAGAAAAGGATCTATTACTCCAAATGATTATATAGAAATCAGTACTGTAACTTCATTTCCAGACAATCAAGAATTGGCAAAATCATTATCTTTTGAGATTTTGTTTCCAAACTATAATAAAGATATGATTAAATCGTTTTTTGGTGATATTGAAGGAGCTATATCTGAGAAAGAAGAGGATTTCTTAGATGAAAACTCACGATCGGAATTAAATCGCCTACAAGATTTGATCGACGAAATAGAAGCAAACAAATCGACAGATATCGATCTCATGAAGCAATTAGAAGACTTCATGAATGAGATTAATAAGCGTAGGCACGAAGAACCATATAATTCTGCTTTGCAATTTTTTAACGATGATTCAGAACTATATAAACACCAGATATCAAATCTCAGCCAATTAATTGAAGAAGCTCAAAAACGATTGACGCAAAAAATAAACTCGCTTAATCCCGAGGAAATTAAAGCTGCTAAAGAATTAGGTTTAAACGCTGAAATTCAAAATAAGTCGTTAAGAGATTGGGAAAGAATTACAAGCAAGGCTTTAGATAATAAAGAAATATCTTCTGACATAGCTGATCTTATTCGTTCTGGGAATTTGGAGGAATTGATACAATCGATCAAATTTTTAAAGGAAAGTCAAGCAGTTTCAAAAGAGGATTTAGATGGGATAATGAACTATCTCGAAAAAAACATTAAAAGCTTAGATCAGTTATTTAATTCCGCTAAAAAACTCGGGGAGATGCCTTCCTTCGATCAAGAAAAGGTGTTAAATAATTCAATTAATCAAAACTCTTTTGAACATAATTTCAATTTAGCCAACTCGCTGGATCAATTCTATGGAACTGACTTAAGGACGTCTCTTTTAGAAAAATACGAAGAACTACAGAAGTTGCAAGATTTAAAGCTATCTTTAGACAGTCTTGCCAAATCAGCGTTAGCAAATAAATCCTGGAATGAGTTATTCAACCGTGCGTTAAATAATGCGATGGAAAAGGCTAAACAAGAAAATAATCCTTTTGAAGCGTTAAAATCTTTAACTAATAATTTGCGGCAATTAATGAACTCTTGCGCAAATCTTCACTGTAGCCAAAAAATGTCTCAAAAAGTACCAGAGATGGCGAGTGAGACTTTGCAAGCGTGCGAATCACCACAACAACTTAAAAATTCGGTTGACTTTTTGAGAAATATTGGTTTAACCCCCGATCCTGAGGAAATTACTCAAAAAGGTCAAGAACTGGGTATGAGTGAGGAAGACATTTTCGAATTAATTGAACCAAACTACCAGTTGTTAAAAAAACTCATTGAAAGTAACGTAAAGGATTTTGAAAGATTTAGCAACTTAATGGAACAAATCAAAGAGGATTTAAATGCTGAACGCATAAAAGAATTAATTTCCAGCGCGTTAGCAAACGATAACCGCGAAGCAATGGGTGCTATTGGTCATTTTGATCTTGAACAAGCTATTAAAGGCGCTCAACAAACGGGAGGAAATGAAGGGATGAACAAATTAATCTCTTGTCTTCAAGCAGGAAGCGGAGAAAATCTGCTAAAACAATGGTTTATCCATCGTGATAAATTACCTTCCGTTGCTAAGGAAAAGGTTAAAGCGTTAGCAAAGAAAATGCTCATTGAGTTAGGAATATATTATTCTCGTTCTCGGCTTGGAAGTTCGGTCTCAGGTCCGATCCCAATAAATGTGGTAAGGCCGTTTATTATAGGAGATGATTTTGAAAACGTAGATCTTGAAGAAACCTTATACAATATTTTAGAAAAGGGTAAGAAGTTAAGTCATATAAATTACGAAGATTTCTTTGTATTTGAAACGGCGAAAGGGTTAAGAAGTGCGTGCTTTGAATTAGATATAAGCGGTAGTATGAGCGGGGAAAAATTAGCCTATATGAGTATTTGTATTGCAATGTTAATTTACGGCTTAAGAAAAGATGAATTAGCAATCACTTTCTTTGAATCTAACACGCATGTTTTAAAAGAATTAAAAGAAAAAGTGGATTTAGAAAAAATTGCAGACGAATTACTGTCGGTGACGGCTAAGGGAGGAACTAGATTACAAGCAGCGCTTGAGTGGGCGAGAAAACAATTTAAAGAAAAATCAAACTCTCGGGAGAAACTAAATGTTTTGTTTACAGATGCTGAAATATACGATCTGAAAGAAGCGGTTGAGGAATTGAGAATTTTTCGTTCCCTGGGAATAGATTTTATACTGGTTTGTCCTGAATTACAGTATAATTTAAAAGAAGCCGAAAAAATGGTTAAAATTGCAGGAGGGCAGTTATTGACAATTAATAATTGGGAAGAATTTCCGAAATTAATATCTGATATAATAAAAGCAAAGTTTTAATAACATTGATAGAGGAAGAAAAACTAGACTCGTTATTAAAAGAAAAATTTGGGGAAGATCTACTGAATAAAACCAAAGATTTTCCCAACAATATTGTAAATATCATCGATATAAAAGAAAATCCCATAGATATTAAAACAATCGTTCTCGAGAACGAAAGAGAGTATCATTTAAATATAAGTGAAGAAACCAAGCAAATCTATCACGATTGTCCCTCCTTTTTAATATATTCTGAACCTAGTAAAAAAATCTGTGTTCATTTAGTTAAAGTCTTGTTAATAATCGAAAATACGCTCACTCTTAAGATACTTGAAGAATTTGAATCCTATTCTTTAACTTCTGAAGATTATAATTCTAAAAAAAAGAGTTTAAATTACCAAATATTGGCAAACCGTTGTTTCGAAGATCTAAATCTCGTTGAAGGGTTAAACTTCCTAAACAAAGCAATTCTTAGTCAATATGAATGTGGGGACATAGTTGAGAAATATTTTACCATAGCCATTGAAAACAACCTTTTCCTGGAATTCTTTGAGTTTTTGAAAACTGCATGTGAAAGCGAATTGTTAGAAATCGTACTTCAGCACAAATCTCTAATAAATAGAGGATTAAACGCGTTTAGAGGTAATATTTCGAAATATTCGTTCTTTAACCTTTTAAAGATTATAAATTTCATTGAAAAAACGCCTATCCTAAAAGATCTCGCGGATATTCCCAGTTTCTATACTATTTTAGAAATTTTCGCTAAAAACGCTAATTTTAACGAGAATTACTTCGCATTTTATTTTCTCAGAAGATATCGCAGAACCTTTGAAAGTTTAGAAATTAAATTTACTGAAAACTTAGAAAAATTTTTGATGCAATTTGAACCTAAAATTATCAAGCAATTTTATTTCGAAATAACCCAACTTTCGCTGATTGATAAATTAAAACTTCTGAAAGGGCAGCTAAAAGTATTAGAAGTAAAAGATCGGGGATATTTGGAAAGATATAAAGGTTACAAAGAAGAAATTAAAGAACTAGAAAGGAAAGTTTATCTTAAGAAATTCAGCTTTTTGAAGTATTTGATGGAAAAGTATAAAATCAAAAGGACGAAGATCCATTTTAAGAAACAAAGGAACGTATACATTGTTAATCACGACAAGGACAACCTACATAATCCTGCATATAAATACATTCTTTCGCACATCGGATTTTATGGTACAAAAGAATTAAACACCATCAAATCTAATGATCTTGGTTTGAATTATTTTTTCATGAAAGATCTGTTTTTGGACGATTTTAAGAATTATCCCGATATTTTTTACTATAAAACGCAATTTTGGGGAGATTTAGAATTAGAAGAACTCAATAGCATTGATGGCTTTAGTTTAATTAGCACATACTCTGATTTTGATTACGATATTAACACTATTGACTCACACGCAAGTGATATTTTCATAATAGAGTGGGATTTAGCTAAAAAACCTCGGTTTGGGAGCATTGTGAACGCATACGACTCACAAATCGTTATTCCTGATTACAACAATCCACTTTTTTACGATTTGAAACCGTTTGACTTATGTTATTGCTATAAAAATCCAGTAAGAATCGAAGGAAGCATAATAAAGACCGTTAATGTCATTTCAAAATGTTCTTTCAAAGATGTAGTGAAAAATGTGGCGAACGGTATGAATTTCATACAGGGTTATTACCCAATATCTCTAGCTCAAGCAGTAGTAAATCAGGAGATCAATCCATTTGAAGCAGATAATATAGTTGTAAACGATCCCAACAAATATTATGTACCAAATTTTGAAAGATTCATTAAGGCATTTAGGGAGTTTCTATACGATTACATAGCGGATCATAGAAACGAGGTATTTGCGAAACTAAAAGATATTGCTGAGCTTAACGAACAACAGGTAATTTCCTTGTTGAATATCACTAATGAACTCAGGGGAATTTCTATACCTTTAAATCGTGCATTCAATGAATTGTATTCTAAAGAAATTACTCTCAAACAGTTCAAAAAAAGCGTGCTCGCTTATTTACATAAGCTTATACAAGAAATTCTTACCGAGAAAAGGCGTGGTTCTACATACCCATTCGATGTGAAGAAAATGAAAGATACTCAATTCCAGAAATATATAAATGACATCGTTACTGTACGTAAAATCGAATTTGAAACTACAAATATCCCAAAATATGACAGATTTCTTGATTTAACAGAAATCGGAAGCACTTATTATGGAAAACAGTTGTTAAAGTTGATAAATGTTGAAGAACTTACGAGAGTTTCAACGGAAAAGTTTAGAAAATTTGAGGAATACGCTAAAAAACTTAACCTTAAAATTAAGGTTGTTTAAACCAATAAATTTAAGCTACAGTTTCAAACATTAATTTACCATATACTCCATCGAAACCTGGTAAAAAATAATAGTGTCCTGCTCTTATTTTTCCTATCGCCGTGATTAATTCATAAGGAATACCTTCAAAGTTGCTACTACCTTCCCATATTTGGTATTCTCCTTCGTTTTGGGATACTATTTTTTCATATAACTGTAAATTATTTCTATCGTACAAACTTCCCCCTAAAACCTCCTTAATCAATGTCAGTAAAGGAACGATGTGTTGATATCTTTTTAATACTTTCGAAGGAGTGTCCTGATTTTTTAGCTGATACGCTCGATAAAGCACTCCTTTTGTTAACTTTTTATGGCATATTGGACACATTTCGTTTTCCCTCGACGGACTGCAAAAGTAGTCTCCTTTATTCGAATGTCTTGTTGACTTATGACCATCATAATAGTACTTGCCTGCCGATGGTTTAAACTCGAAAGTTTTAACGATTTCATTGTTTCTAATAGCTGATATTACATTAGAATATGTGATTTTATTCATATCTAATATCGTTGCTTCCCTCCCGATTCTGTGAAAGGTCACGGAATGTGCGTCTGAAAACGAAACGGCAACAACTTGATTTAACTCCGAAATCCAGCGGATCATCAGTGGATCAGCACTTAACCCTGTTTCAACAGCGTATATATAGCTCGCTCCCTCTCCTAACGCACTTTTCATGGATTTAAAATCGAGATTAGTGCCAAAAATTCCGTAATATGGAGTAAAAATGTGAGAGGGTATGATTTCGATTTCTTCATCAACATTTTTAAGCGTCACAATGAAATCTTCCGCGCTGAGAAAAATTTTAGACCTCCCATCCTTAAAATCAGCATACGGAGTTAATTTTTCCAATAATTGTTTTACGCAATCAAGGTTAGGTACCAATACGATAAAATGTACTTTTTTTGTTTGGTGGTTAACATTCCACACGACCTCCACTTCGGATTGTAAGACAAAATCCAGGTCAGTTATTTTTTGAACACGGTATATTCCCTTGGTTTTTTCTTCAAGAGCAGCTTCTAATTCTTCTAACCATTTTTTATGAAAGCAATCCCCTGTACCGACTATTTCTAAGCCTTTAAACTTCGCATTTAACGCTATGTTTAAAAGGTTAATTACTTTACTCGTTCCCCCCGAAAATCGGCTGTGTATGTGGAGATCGCAAATACTCATGATACTAAAAAGATCTTACATTCCATAGCAGAATTTTTGATGTTTATCAATACAGAGCGGACAAAACGTTTCACCACAGAATCCACACACAATTTCCTCTCCAACATCAATGTTTAAGTCTATTCCACATCGAGAACATTGTCTGTATCTCTTTGAGAACCTCTCTCTTAATTTCTTAAATTTATTTTTTTTCTTGACAATTGGGATAATTTGCATAATTCGTACTTAGAATCAGTATTGTTGTACCCAATCTTCTAAATAGAAGTATTTAAAGCCTTTGAAAACGATTAGATGAATTAATATAAAAAATATAAAAATAGGTTTATTTGTTTTAAGGGTATTATAATAGAATTAAAGTATCCTCCACCACTTGCTGCGTGACCAAAAACTAAACTTGCTATACTTAATAAAGTGTTAATGCCAATTAATACAAATATTAATATTTTGTAAGAGTTTGATAATTTCATATTATTTTGTTCCCATCTTTGAAATTGGTATAAACCTTTCTAGTTACCTCTATTTAAACAGTAATAATTTTAAAAACAATTTCTATGATTCTAGTATACTAAAAAATAACTACGGTTATTTAGATTGGAACATTAAAAAAAACTTTTAAAAATTCAGACCTTTCATCGGTAAAAGATCAAAAGTATGCAAGATATGAACGGTTTGAAATGATAAACTCCGGTCAGCTCTATCAGATGGATATCCAAGGTAAGATTTACCTTACCGGAATTGGATGGGTTTATGGATTTACAGTGTTAGATGACTTTTCCAGATTTATTACTGCGATGATTTACTATCCCAACATACGATTATCAAATGAGATTTTGACGCTTAACGCGGCGATTCTTGAACATGGTATCCCTGAGGCAATATATGTGGATAATGGGAGCCAGTTTAGATATCGAGGAGAACGAATGAATAATTTTGAGCTGTTTTGCCAAGCTTATGGAATCAAACTTATTAATCAAACGCCTTACCGCCCCCAAAGGAAAGGCAAAATTGAACGGTTTTATGAGACAGTAGAAAATCAATTCATCGCAGAAATAAAACAGAAACTCCAAGAAAGTTCCGGATATTCTTTAAGTCAACTAAATCAAGATTTAACGGAGTATTTAACCACCCAATACCACAATCGAATCCATGATGGAACCCATGAAAAACCCATGGATCGATTCAGACAAGTAACCTTACGCCCCCCAGATCCTCCTCTTGATGTTCAACGATTCCTCGAATGCTCCGAAACTCGTATCGTTAATAAATTTCGGGAGATTTCCTACCAAGGGTATAAAATTCAAGTGGATCTTCTTTCTAGATCTAAAGTAGTGATGATAGATATGCTTGAAACTATTCGGATTGAATATCAAGAGCGAGTCATTCGAGAAATAACTAAAATACAACTGACAAAAGATGTAAAAGTTAAACACCAAAACGGAGTACTCCAATCGAGTATCCCTAACAAGTCTTGTAAGTCGTTAAACCCTTCAGATCCTCCCAAAAATCCCCCTAGTCTTGTTGGACTGAAATCACATAAGCCGGATAAAGAAGGTTATTATCATCGAAAGATCAGTAGTGTTGGGAATTTCAAATTGAATAATATAACCTATTATTTTGGTCAGAATAGGGTAGGACAAGAACTCTTAATACAAATAACTGAAAATGTCTTACACGTGTATTCTCAGAAGAGAGTATTATTAGGCACACTTGATAAACGAATGGGTAAGAAATATCCTTAATCCTTCTAATAATTGACAGATTGCCTAGATAATAATAGAAATTGATACAAATACCATGTCCAATCTTATGAAGAAAAGTGTCAAGTATTAGGGAATAAATAACATTAACAATTGAGAAAAAAAAAAATAAATTAAATAAGCATATCTTACTTTAAGAAATATAAAAAAATATGAGAACAAGCTTTTCGATAAATAAGAAATCCAATAAAAAAAGACCGTAAATTAAGATATAATAAATTATTATTTAAAGGTTTTAAAATAAATTTATCAAAATGGGATTTAGTTATGTCACCAAAATTTGAAAGTGAACCAGTGCATTTTAGTGATATTCCAAAAAATATAGTAAAAATGCCTTTAAATGTACTTCCAGAGCAAGGTAGCTTCGATATACCAAGGGAATGTGTTGTTTGTAGTTTTAATTTTACTATTGATCATTGGGATATTAAATATACTGATCCTTATAACGTTAATGTAATTGATGGAAAGACATATCCACTTTTTGCAACAATGCAGATGCCAATATGTAAGCGATGTCGTAATGAATCTCGATCATATAAAATTATCAAAGAAAATATTTGGTGCGAACTGTTTATGTTTCTTGTTTCATTAATTTTTCCTATAGGGGGTATTATTTCCGGAGGTTATTGGAGTCCAGAGATATTTACACCTATTGGTATGACTATTGGAATTATAATAACAGTTTTACCGTTTGTCTTTTTAATACCATTCATTATTCATGCTAAAAAACGTCCGAAAATTCGAAAAGAATTTGTAATTCAAAAAAATTTTGGTATTGGAATTCTATCAGAAAATGATGATACTCAATTTATTTGGGGAACAAATATCCTATATATGGAAAGATGGGCAAAATTATTGTCAGTCAAATTACAAGATTATAATGAAATAGTTGATATACCTGATGTAGATTAATGAAAGATAAAAAAGATAAACCCATAGAGATTATTTTTGAAAAATTTTATTCTGAAGCTACAGGAATTTCAATGAGTTATCCTAAAGGTTGGGTGAGTAATACCGTAGGGAAAACCAGGATTATTTTTCCAGCAGATGGTAAAGTTATTAAAATCCTTGGGCAACAGGATCCAATTATCAGCCCTAGTATTAATGTTCAGATGGGAAAGGATCCGAATTCAAACTTTGATCAAATATATAATGGTATAATTTCAAACCAACATTTAAATTATAAAGATTATAAAAAAGAAGAAATTGAAAATCATCTTGACAAAAAAATATGGATGATTGAATTTAAAAAACAGAATAATGCGTTTAAAGCAATATATCTCTTGAAAATGGTTAATGACACAATCATATTGTTAAATTGTTCATGTATCATTTCTGACTTCAATAAATGGGAATCAATATTTAAGACAATAGTATCTAGTGTAGAATAAGAAAACCAAACATCTTATTAAAATGGTTTAAAATTCTTGAATGAGATCATCAATATCTCTTGATTGCGTTTTAGATAAACACTCTTTTTTTTCCTCTTTTAATTGACTATTCTAATTGATTCAATTCAGTAGTAGAAAAACTCTTAATATCAAGCACTTTAGTCTATCCTCCTATGCTTCATATCTTTGAACACTTTAACTCATTCTTCCTCTTTCTTCCTCACTCCATCTCTTTTGAGAGAGGAGTTCCGTGGAGCAATGTAACCTCCGCTCTCTAAATAGACTTACGCTTCTCGTTAAGACCTACCCCCACAAGGTTACCAAGAAAACCTGCACCAGCGAAAAGCCTTAACAACTTAGAAGTAGAGTGTTTAGGCGAGGAAGGAAGTAAAATTTTATCTTCAGTTCTATCAAGTATATATATAATAATTACAAGTACAAAACATTCAAAATTAACATTTTTACCCAAACCGTCTTATGTTTTAAATACTGGTCTCTTTTTAATTGTTTTACCCAATCCTCAAATTTCTTTTCAACTATGATAAATTTATCCTTACCAAACTTATAATGTTTTTCGTTAACATCGAGGAGTTGAGTTATTTCTTCTCTCATTGAGATTTATTTTTCAGTATTAACTTTATAGGTTTAGGAAATGATGATATTATTATGTCTGTAAGTTTTTGACCACTTAAAACCACGCCTAATTCCGCAGTTATATCATCAGTAAGACCATTTCCGGCGATTTAGCAGTCTCTGAATACTACAAATCCGACTCTATTTATGATGACACCTTAACTCGCGTGAATAATTGGCAATCTATTGACATTTTGGACAACCTCGACACTTTTAACAAACCCTTTTTCGACGAGATCCAAATGTTAATAAAAGAAGGTTTGGTTTTTCCCAATACAACCTTTAAAAATTTAGGTTTCCGAGAAAAGATTCACATTCTTTTGCTAAACTTGGAAGAAGACATGGGAGATACTTTAAAAGAAATATTTCAATTCTTCAACTTTGGATATATATACGATGTCGAGGGGGAATATTACATTTATGGATTCAAGAAGGAGAAAAAGATTAAAAAAGGGTTGATGGTAAAGCTGTACCTTCCAGAATGCGAAATGTCCGAGATTCTAAGAACATTAGATTATGTTTTTCTATACTTAAAAGTTGAAAGATACTTGATAATAACGGATTTAGTTGACGAAAAGAATCTTATTAAGTCGATTTACGGAAATACAGAGTTCCTCAAGTAGTACAATCCGTCAAAGAATTTAATCTGGATGAATAGAGCAAATAAGTGGTTAAATCACAAAATATTTAACGAAGCATTTGAATATATTTACCCCGAATTGATTTATAAGGAAGAATAACTCTAGGAATAGCCTATTATTATATTTCGATAGTTAAATTAACTATTAAAAAGAGAGAAAAAATAAAAACTATTCAGGAACACAATCCTTCCACTATATTCGCTCACATCTCGTCTCTGAAAAATTCATCAACTTCAAATTTTCTTAAATACACCTCAATGTTCTAAGCCTGAACCAGCAAGTCCTTTTTCGAACACCACACACTCGCGCGGTTGAGAACGGCGGGCTAAATAGGTCGCCCGGAAGCTCCCTACGTACACCCCCGCCTCACCAACCCGGTCTTTTACCGGTGCGCTCGTCTCGCCGCCACAGTTCGCGTCACCGCGCCCTGTTCTTGCTCCTATCCACTTACGATATTTGAATTATGACTATCAAAGGTTGACTTTTGTTCCACACAGATAGAACTTATCAATCAAGCCAACTCAAATCTCTTAAATGTATATTCGCTTTTTCGCAACGAGATTGGAAGACTATTTTCGGGACCGGCTTCGCGCTTAGATGCGTTCAGCGCTTATCCGTTGGCGCGTAGCTGCCCGGCGATACCTTGTCAGATAACCGGTACACCAGAGGCGCCCGCAAAATGTTCCTCTCGTACTGATTTTCCGTTACCCTCAGTCTTCCAACAAGCCCAGTAGATAGAATCCGACCTGTTTCGTGTGAGAAAAGATTGCATTTCGTGAAAATTATCAAGCGAGGGATTCGAAATTTGGTTTACTCTACTTGACGATTTTATTTAATATTTTTTTCATCCAATTGTTTCTCTGGATGACATGGTTTAATAATTCTATGGAATTTCTTTACTTCATTTTTTCCGTATATGTGTAGTTCGAAATATGGCTTTACATTTTCTTTTGATTGATAAGGTCCAAACACTTCGTTACAATTAAATCTATCGTTTAACATTTCTTTAATATCCTGTAATATTTGAAATTCCGACTGTCCTAATCGTACTCTATAATCTTGTTTTTCGCGTACCAAATAGTAAAATCCATCAGCGTCGAAAAATCCGCTAATAAAACTATATTGTATAGGTTTTACACCGTATTTAATCCAGTTCGGAATATTACGGTCGCTTTCAGCCTTAAAATTTCCAATATATTTTTTATATATCTGATATATTAGTTTTGAAGTTATCTCGTAGAAATAAACTGATTTACGCCGATCGAAGTAAAAATGACCTTTTTTGTTAAAAAGTTTTAGTATCCGTGGTTCTATACAATGTTTCAAGTATTCTTGTGAATGTTGATAATAAGTAATTCTATTAACATAATATTTTTCATTGGAATAAAGTGAACCATCTGCTAATGCACCAATTAAATATGAAAAATCTGGATTAATATATTTTCCTTCCATCTTAATATGCTAAATCGAAGCATGTTTATTAATTCACTAACTCCACTGATTTTTCGCAATCTTAATCTCATCTCACGACGGTCTAAACCCAGCTCACGTTCCCTTTTAATGGGCGTACAGCCCCACCCTTGGGAGTTATGTGCGCTCCCAGGATAGGAAGAGCCGACATCGAGGAAGCAAGCCGCGAGGTCGATAGGAACTCTTACTCGCGACAACTCTGTATGGGGGTACGGATCGATATGATTTTATTTACTCGGTCAAAAAAAAGCTCGAATTTTATGAATTTTAGAAGGATGTCGAATCGGGAATTCTTGGAAAAATTTCCTTATATTAGCCCGACCCGTAATGAATAATTGATAAACACTTCGTCCTTCAGGTAAATAAACGCCGCTATGAATAGATGCATTGTCTAAAATTTCTTGAATCAAATCTATTTTTGCTTTCTTTGTTGAATAGATTGAAAGCATAGGTTGGTTAGTTCCAGTTGTTGTGACGCTTCCTTCAGCATCAAAAAATCCCGCAATCCATTGGGATTGAAACTTTGGTTTAATACTTCTTACTTGTTCGGGATTATCTTTTATTGTTTTAACCACTCTTACTAACTCCTTATGAAAAAATCGCAATCGATAATGAGGTCGATTGGCATGGGGTCTTATAGCAACTTCTTTGTTGATTAATTCAATAAGAAGGGGTTGAATCTGTTCTAACCATTCACTTGAAACTGAATCTAAATCAAATTCATATCCCTTATTGGGATTAGTTCGAATATATGCATCTTCCGCAGCACCACATAAATACCAGAATGACCATGTATCAGTAAATAACATATGAAAAGTATGATGAATACAAACTATTTATATCTTAAAGCTCTGCGGATTTAGTAGTTATTTATGAATAATATATAATTAATTCGAGTATTTGACGAGTAAACCGTACTTACCCCCGGGGTAATTTTTCTATCACCTCAGCCGTCCACATGAGACCAGCTAAGGATCGCTAGACCAGGCGTTAGCCTCAGGATTCCTTGGTAATCAGAATCCAGTCAGGCCAGCTTTTGCTCTTAAACTCTACAGCGGATTCCTGACCCGCTTGAGCTGACCTTTGGTTACTCTAGATACCTTTTCTAGAGTGAGCCGCCCCAGCCAAACTGCCCACCTGCAGGTGTCCGACGCGTGCGTCGTTAGTGATTCCAGGAAAGAAAGCCGGTGTTCCAATATTGCTCCGCCGTACCCGAAAGTACGACTTCTACGCTCCCGACTACACTCTGTATCCAGCCCAAAGCCACAACAACAGGCTGCAGTAAAACTCCACGGGGTCTTCTCGTCCCACTGGGCTTCTCCGGACCGTTCGCCGGAGCGTGATTTCAATCGTCAGAAGGCTGGGACAATAGGGAGAACGTTGGACCATTCATGCACGTCTGAACTTACCAGACAAGGCATTTGGCTACCTTACTCCCAAGGTGGCGTTAAGCCAATTATAGATCCATTATTTCTCTTAAAAATCTTTTATAATCATTAATATAAATTTGAAAAGCGGGGAATCGTTTGAATTCGCTACTTGTTTTTATGAGTCTTGGTTCAGTACAATGTATCTCTATTGAGTTTAGTAGGTGTGATATGAATTCTAATGGTGGACACTCAGTACTATGAAACCAAGAATGATATATATGTTCGTAAGTCCCTTCAGCATCGAAAAAACCTTTAATATATTCTTTTTGAATTGTTAGATTTGCATTCTCTATAAGATATGGTGTTTTCCAGAATTGTTGGATTTCTCTCATTCCAAAGCATTTTGAAAACAATATGTATAAAGGTTTCGAAGCGAATTGTATTTGATTGACTCCATCTGGTCTGGGTTCGATTGCTGTATCAAGATCAAAAAGCTTATATAATCTTGGTTGGATTTCATCTTCTAAGTATTGGTATTCTTGTTGTTCAAAATGGATTTTATATGCATCATTATTACGATCATAGTGAATTCCACCATCCCTCAAAGCTCCAAGTATATATGCTAGATCTTTATCAATCGCTTTAGGAATTTTAACAATCGGAGAACTTCCATGTCCTTTAAGATAATTAATTCCACAGGTTCCTCTGGAAGTACATCGAAGTACTGTTGATAAACTTGGATTATCAAGTCTATATAGAAAATATCTTTTCAGTTTTTGATTATTTCGAGCTGAGTTTGATAAATTGTTCCAAATTTGATCATATAAATCATCAGATATACCTATAACTCGAATTGTATTATTATTATCATATACTTCAATTGTATCAATTGGATTATATTCTTTTTCTGAAAGATATACACTGGATTCGAGGTAGTTTTTAATAATATTAGAATCAATATGTTTCAGAAAGATCTTTATTAATTCGTTAGCTCTTTTTTTGGATATATTAGGTGTTATTAAATTATCAGATTTGGTGATTTGTTTATTGTAAATTATAGAGTATAAATAACTGATACCCGCTATAATTTCATTATTACCTAAGTTTTTTAGGATTGGACTGTTATTATCTAACTCGTTAATTAGAATACGAGGTAAATTGTAAAAAAATTCATTTATTTGTTCAAACATTATTCTTTTAATTTTTTATTTAAATGTTAATATCAGTAGTCATATATAAAGCAAAAAAAAAAATAAAAGAGTAAATGAAATCTCTAATTTTTACCTTGTTAAGAGAGTTATAGTTACTCCCGGCGTTTAGCAGGACTTACTCGGGTTGTAACCCGGATTTATCAGACTGCCACTGGCCAGGTTTCAGCCTCTGTAGACATCCTTTCGGACTATCAGAGAC
>JAHPYY010000116.1 GCA_019058515.1 Promethearchaeota archaeon | reverse complement strand
TTAGGGCAAGGTGATCGGAACCTAGTTCGGGGGCGTTTCGCACCTCGTCGAAGGAAGGTACTATCATTAAGTTTGAACTAAGTTTTATAATAAATTCTTCAATCAATTCCACTACATTTTCATCGCTAATCAATCCAGCTAGTTTATCGGCAAGATAATAAGGATACAAATACTGATCGGGGCGCCCTACTGCTAAAATTCCTCCCAAACCGTGAGAGATGTTTGCCATAACCTCGTTAAACCATACTAATTGTAAAGCTTCGCTGAAATTTCTAGGTTTATTGGAAGAAATCCAATTACATCGCTTGGAAATGGCGGTTAATTCCAATTTTCTCGTCGAATCGACTTCTTTAATAGCTTTATTTTTGGCTAATTTGGCGTACCTTCTAATGTATCTTATTGCCGCATCGCAACATATTACTACGGCATTTAAAAAGGCAGCCTTATCTTCTGTATTCCCGTTTGTTTTCGAAAACCTGAATTGAAAATTGTAAACCAACTCGTCGTATGTAGTGGGTTTTTCTAATATGGCAAAAGAACCTCCATTAGTTTCTATAGTTACGAGTTCAGCTTGGTTTAGTTGTTCGATAGCACGGTTTTTAATTCCTTCATATCCCCATTTTAATAAATTATTGTGCCCCATCACTAAGTGCCCTTGGTCATCTAAATTTGTGACTGATGCCAAGGGAGTACTAGATTTCATAAACTCTAGAAAATACTTTAACTCAGAACCTCGATCTTGAAAGAGTTTTAGAAAAGTTCTCACCCATTTAGAACCAAAGCTTTTCCGTAATTGTTGCATTTTAGATAAATCTAAACCGCTATCAGAGAGTAACTTAAATTTTTTAAACATTTTTAATTTCTTTTCGCTTACAGTTTTCCTTTTCCAGTAAGGTAGAATTTCCTTAAACAGTAACTCTTCGTCCTCTTCTGAAATATGATACGGCTTGTTTTTCCGGTTTTTAATTATTTTGAGATCGCTATAAAGTCCGTTATTTATATCACCTCTCTCAACTGGTAAAATTACTCCTAATAACTTACTTGTTCTGTGACCAACTAGTTGTTCATCGTCACGAATGAATATTGACATACTATCTAAAGTTTTTTCTAACGCTTTTGCAGCCCTTACTGTGGGGTGCTCTCCTTCAGTATCTTTGTAAGATTCAGTCCAATATCTTGCACGCTCTACGCAAATCTCAAACGGAGCATTATAGATTGCGTTGCGATATGAATCGGTTCTTTTAGTCATGTTAACTCATATCTATAATACTTTTATAAATTATATGTGAAATCCTTCTTAGATAATTCATTCATTGAGAAAAGAAACTCATATATAAAAAGAAATCACAACAATCAATATAGTGTAAAATATTCTTAATTAAAATTTATGTAGAATTAGAAATGACTGAAATAAACACCAACTCTGGAAAAGTTAAAGGCTTTTTGGAAAATGAAGTTAAGGTATTCAAAAGCATCCCTTACGCGGAACCACCAGTAGGTGGGTTAAGATTTCGTCCCCCTGTAGCGATTAAATCATGGGATGGCACTTATGAAGCAATAGAATATAAATTATGCGCTTATCAAGGTTATACTCAATTAGAAGAGTGGTTTGGCAAACTGCAACCTGAAAGCGAAGATTGCTTGAATTTAAGTATTTGGTCACCAGAATCAGATGGTGAGAAGCTTCCCGTAATGTGTTGGTTTCACGGTGGAGCGTTTATAATGGGAGGAGGCGTGGATCCTTTATATACTGGAATATCTTTAGCAAAACGAGGAAAAGTCGTGGTAGTGACGGTTAATTATAGGTTAGGTGCATTAGGATTTTTGTATATTCCAGGTGAAACGGCAAATGTAGGACTTCTTGACCAAATTGCTGCTCTTGAGTGGATTAAACGTAATATAGAATACTTTAATGGAGACCCCAATAATATTACGATTTTTGGAGAGTCAGCGGGGGCATACAGTGTAATGACTTTACCAACGGTACCAAAAGCTAAAGGGTTAATAAATCGGGTTATTGCTGAAAGCTTTCCGTTTTTTGACCCTGAAACCTCTGAAAAATCCACGAAAGGATTGATGAGAATGTTAAAAGTTAGGGGAGATCTCGACGCTTTCCGCAAAATACCCCCAGAGAAAATAATTGAGGCCCAAAATTCGTATATGGAGAAAGATCCGACGAATATTCTTGCTTTTAGGCCTATGATTGATGGAGATGTCATTCCTAAACATCCACTTAAAGCCTATGAAAACGGAGAGTGCTCGGACATTGATTTGATGATAGGAACAAACTTTCACGAGGCGAAGTTATTTACTGCCCTTGAACCCAACCTAAAAAAGATGATTGAGACAGGTGGGGAAACCGCATTAATAAATTATTTAGGTACCCTTAAAATTGGTAGTGGTAAGGCTAAAGAAATAGTGGAGACATACAAGAGCGCAAGGGCGGGAACCCTGCCAACAGATGACCAAGAAATTTTTGATGCTATGTTAACTGATATAATGTTTCGCGTGCCAACTATTCGTTTTCTCGAAGCTCAAAGTAAGCATAACAAAAATACTTACAATTATATCTTCACCTACGAATCACCTCTTTCTGGTGGTATATTAAGGTCATCTCACGCAGTAGAACTACCTTTTGTCTTTAACACGCTAGATCTTGAGGGTATGGGTGATTTTGTGGGTAAAGGCCCAATCGAACAAGAATTAAGCGAGAGAATCATGGATGCATGGACATCGTTCGCTCACAAGGGAAATCCTAACCACGATAATCTTCCTGAATGGCTTCCGTACGATGTAGATCAAAGAATAACGATGTTTTTGGGAAAAGAATGCAAAATTGTAAATGCTGCTTTAGATAAAGAAAGGCAAGCTTGGGATGGTTTGCTCGAAGTGTAAAAATCAGTAAGCGAAATCTTCCATCTTCTTTTTTTTAATTAATTACATGGATTTCTTAATATTTTATTAACCTCATTTATTTAAAAAATAAGAAATGATTTACTAGTGTAGATTTATTTTATTATACTACTTTGATGATTAACTAATGGAATTATCAACATACTCCAAAATTAAACTCAATAACGATGTAGAGATTTCGTTGTTGGGATTTGGAACTTGGGAATTGGATAGAAATTCGGCTTACCAACCAGTAAAGTGGGCTTTAGAAGAAGGTTATCAGTTAATTGACACAGCCGCGATTTACGCAAATGAAAAATGGGTGGGTAAAGCAATTAAAGAAAGCGACATGTCTCGAGAAGATATTTTTGTCACCAGTAAAGTCTGGAACTCAGATCACGGTTACGAAAAAACATTAAAAGCCTACGACGACAGTCTTAAGCGGCTTGGGTTGCGATACTTAGACCTTTATTTGATACATTGGCCAAGAGGAACGAACAAGGAAACGTGGTCAGCCTTAGAAACTATTTACAAGGAAAAAAAGGTTAAATCTATCGGTGTTTCCAACTTTATGGTAAAGGATTTAGAGGTAATTACAAACGAACACGAAATAATACCCACAGTAAATCAAATAATAATGCACCCTTTAAAGTATCAAGAAAACAAAAGTGTCGTTGAGTATTGTATAAAAAAAGACATAAAAATCGAGGCCTACAGTCCCTTAACTCACGGTGATGAGTTGGGTTTAAAGGTATTTCAAAAAATTGCAAACAAGTACGAAAAGACAGTTCCACAAATATTAATTCGGTGGAGCCTTCAACACGGATTTATTTGTATACCACGATCGAGTAAAAAAGAACACATAATTGAAAACGCAGATGTTTTTAATTTCGAGCTATCCACTCAGGACATGGCGAAATTGAATTCAATCCAACCTTAATATTAAAATATTTTTCATTTACTTTTTAGCCAACTAGCGCTATTACGACAAAATTTAAAACCTTTGAAATGAATTAAAAGCCATTAAAGACGAATTGATTCGTAATCAATTCAATTAAGTATCATCATCAAGTCTAAGTCTTTTTTAATGTAAGTTCATAGATGTGTCGTAAATTCTTTTGTAAATCAAAGCTATCAAATTCAACTCCTAATCTATCTGCTAAAAGTATTGGAATATGCTCAGGTTTTAAAAAAATAGGGATTATTGGTTTCTTCGCTGCTTCTGCTGCCATCCATTCCTTTTTAACAGGTTCAGAATCTAAAGCATTTGGAGAACAAAATAATAAGACAACATCAGATCTACGAAGATTATTGTTCATATACTCAATAATACTATCGTGCATGTTTTCCTGCCAATAAAGAACTTCACCTATTTCTTTGTACGATTCAAGCCCTCTGGCAATTTCTGCAATCTTATAAAGTTCAGCATCCTTAGTTGCATAACTAACAAAAATCGACATTCCTTCTCGTTTTACTAAATCTTGGGCTGATAACTTATTAGGTTCATAACTTGGAGGTGTAGATATAATATCCGATTCTCTTTCAAAAATTATCATATTCTCTCTTATTTTTGCTTTAAGCTCTCCATTTAATATCATTTGCTCTACGATATTTGTTAGTGTAAGTTTATCCAAATCTGTTCTTGATGTTAAATTTTCAAAACTAATATCTCTATATAATTTTGGCAAATCTTTAATGAAATTGAAAGTATTAGTAAAACTTTCTTTGTTGTAATGTTCTAATTTATCAGCTAAAATAGAATACAATGTCTTTGTTGCCTAGATAGTCCTCTAGATGAAAACATATGCAATTTGTATTGATTTCCATCTTTACTATTTATAATTAAGCGTTCTGCTCCTTGTATATTAACACTATCAATAATTTTATATTCAATTTCATGGTTTTCAATTAGTATCTTGTCGTTATCTATTTTTATTTTACCTTTATTTAACTGACGCCATTTTTTAAGACGACTTTCATTATTTTCAAATAAAACCCATTCCATAATTTCCCATTTTTCAGACATTATACTACTCCAATTTGAGAATTTCGCAAATGTAAAAATTTTAGTTTTAAGTATTTAATTTTTATATTTAAATTTTTCCAAAAATGGAAGTTTTCAATAGAATATTAGCGAATTATATTCTTGATTGACAATTATTTCGATAAAATGGAACTTTTTTTTATTGGAAAGTACTTAAATTCAATATTTTTTAATTTTTTTGATTTTTTTAAAGAAAGAAATTGTGCATATTAAGGACAAACTAAAATTGAAAATTGGTTCGGAAAGTTTAGCTGGAAAGCGAAGATTGTTTAAATTTGAGTATATGGATACCTGAAGTTGAAGAAAACAAATTTCTTTTAAACTGCTGGTTTCATGGTGGCGTATTTATTATAGAAGAAGAAATCGATTTCCTATAAACAGAATCGTTTTTGCAAAGAGTGGGAGTATAGGGGCAATGGTTACAAATTTTTATAGTTTATTATAAGATTCAATTTTAAAGAAATAGTATTGAAGATATTCTTGGATTTTTTACTTTGTAATAAAGTTATAAAATTTTGTTATTTAATATTAATAAATTAACAATCAAGAGTGAAAACACAATATGGATCTTAAATTACAGGATGTGAATGAAGAGGATCGAGGAATCCTCTCGCCTTGCGGAATATTGTGTATAGGTTGCGATACACATGTAGGAGAAGGAGTAAACACTGCAAAGGCGCTAGTAGAAATATGGGATGGGTGGAACATGGCTGATGTAGGACCTTTATTAGGTTTAAACCTTAAAGGTATTAACACTACGCTTAATACATTAAAAAAATACGTAAACATGAGTAAAGGTGGGAATTGTCCAGGGTGTTTTAAAGGAGGAGGCCCTTCTCAAGTTTGCGGAATTGCAAATTGCGTAAAAGCTAAAGGTTTTTGGACCTGCGCAGAGTGCGAGGATTACGATGTTGATGCAGAAAACCATTGCCCTCACATTAACAAGGATCAAAACCCTATAACCGACAAGGGGAGCATGATGAATATCATTTGTAAGAGATATAGCGGAGATACTGTTAATAACATTAAAAAGTGTCGAGAAATTGGATACAACGCCTTCATAGAGGAAGCTAAAGAGAAAGTTTCAAATGGTTGGCGTACTTGGCAGATTATCAGCAAGGAGAACTTTTTTACAGAAGCTACGAAAAAATGATCGAGGAAAGAATAGAAAGACTAAAACAATTAATGGAATCGTCGGGATCAGAAGGACTGGTCCTTTTTCCTGGTGTGGATTTATTTTACGCAACTGGGTTGCGCACACATGCTAGTGAAAGACTCATTGCGGCTATAATCCCACGCGAAGGAGACCCCGTGCTAATATGTCCGAGTTTCGAAAAAACTAGAATGGAAAAAAGTTTTACTTACGGTTCTATAAGGATTTGGGAAGAGATTGAGAATCCATTTCGATTGTTTGGAAATACCATCAAAGAATTAAATCTTGAGTCTAAGCAACTTGCCTTAGATAACAAATTGTGGTTCGAATGGTTTCTCAAAATTCGAAAACAACTACCTGATTCGAATTTTGTGGACGCGTCAGACGTAATTCTCCAATCCAGATTGACTAAATCGGAAGAGGAAATACAAATCATGCGAAGGGCTAGCGCTATTGCTGCAAATTCGATTATCAACACATTTAAGCAAGTAACTCCAGGAATGACTGAATTAGAAATAGTTAATATTGTCAACAAAGATTTGTCCAAAAAGGCGAATCCTGCGTTCGCTTTAGTCCAGTCTGGTCCAAACTCAGCGCTTCCCCACGGAAATCCTTCAGAACGCAAAATTGAAAAAGACGACATACTATTAATTGACGCGGGTCCTATCTTAGATGGCTATTTTGGAGATATAACTATAACTTCTGTTATTGGTAAGCCAAGCGCAAAATTTGAAGAAATCTACAATATCGTATACAATGCGAACAGAGCTGCTTTTAATTTGGCGAAAGAAGGTGCTATTGCTGAACAGTTGGACATTGCTGCGAGGGAACTAATTGAAAAAAAAGGATTTGGCAAATACTTTACGCACCGTCTAGGACACGGAATTGGAGTAGAAGGGCACGAAAGACCGTACATTGTCAAGGGCAATAATCTTGTGCTTAAAGAGGGAATGTGTCACACTATTGAACCAGGGATTTACCTTGAAGGAGAATTCGGGGTAAGAATTGAGGATGATGTAGTTATCAGGAAAGGTAATTGCGAATTACTTTTTGATACTCCAAGGAGAATTTGGGAGACAATCTAATAGTACATATTACCCCACTATTTCTCTTTAAATTCTTGATTCTTCTTTATTTGATTATTTCGTCATTGAAATGTTCTTTAAATTCTTTCGATCGGACTTCTGTAGCATGTTTATAGCGTTCAATCCTATTTTCCCATTTTGCATCCACATTAAAGGCAGTTTTTGCAAATTCTACTGATTTAATAGCCATTGCTAATTCTTCTTTCTCGTCTGGACTATAAAGCTTCATAGGATCTCCAATTGCGATGTTATTGGGAGGAATAAAAATACCAGAGGGTATAACCGTATTAGCGTGAATAAATGCACCCACCGCTATTGCTGCTCCTGATTCTATAACAGCTCCTTGTAGGATAGTTGCTCCAGTAGCAACATAGGAATTAGATTTTATAGTACATCCAATTAGAGTTGTTTGAGGGCTAATAAAGACGTGATCTCCTATTATTACGGGATAATCTTGGTTTCCTGCTGCCGTGGCTCTAAGTACAGCATTTTCACATATAATCGTACATCTACCGACCTCTATTTTTGAACCCTCAGAGTCAAGAACGGAACCGTACATTACCCTACAATCTAAACCTACCGTGATATTTCCAACTAATGTTGCTGTTGGAGCAATAAATGTAGAAGAATCGATTTTAGGTATAAATCCCCTATGTTTTATTATAATAACTTTCCACCTTAAAACTATATAAAATTTAATGTCAACTATAAATTAACTTTTAAAATAATGTATTTATTAATAAGAATTTTTATCAGTGAATTATTTGAATGGAAAAGATATAGCAGATTATGCTATTGATTTTGGGTTATCTCAAGGCGCTTCATATATCGAAGCGCGATTTATAGACTCGAGGAAAGAAAGTTACAGCTCAAGAAATGGGGTATTATTAGGAGGAGGTATTGTTCCTTCCAAAGGGTTAGCAATTAGGGTAATCGCTGACGGGGGGATGGGATTTTGCTCTACGACCAAACTAAAAAAGGACGATATTACACTTGCTATCATAGAAGCAATAAAGTTAGCTAAAGCTAGTAAAAGAAAAGTTCCTATCACATTTTCTGAAGAAGAAATAGTTCAAACTAAATGGAAAACCATGGTAAAACGAAAGTTTCAAGATGTTTCTTTCGAAGAAAAACATAATTTCATAAAAAAAGTAGACAAACGGTTAAATAAAGAGTTCCGGCTTAAATTGCCTACACGAACTTTAGTACTAGAGATGTATTCCGATTTAAAATACATAGTTAACAGTGATACTTCGAAGGTAGAATCTGAAAACTCCTTAATTACGGTTCATTACTTTAATACAGCTAAAAGCAAAAAAGGATCGGAACAGCGATTTCAAGGATTTGGAGGAACCGCAGGTTGGGAATGGATAGAAGAGAAAGAAATTGAAGATGTGATATGTGAAGATAATAAAGCGCTTGTTAACACGGCACGGAATGCTGTAGAAGTAGATCTAAGCGTAGTAGACATGATAATTAGCGGAGAAGTCTCAGGTATAATCGCACACGAGAATATCGGGCACCCCAGCGAAGGAGATCGTATCCTTGGAAGAGAAGGTGCTCAAGCAGGAGAATCATTCTACGTTGATTTGCTAAAAGACAGAAAACTAGGAGAAATTAAAATGGGTAACAAAAATGTTACAGTAATGGATGATCCAACGATTCCAGGAAGTGCAGGATTTTATCTTTACGATGATGAGTGTGTTAAAGCCAGACGAAGATATCTCATTAAAAATGGAATGTTAAATGAACTTCTTTTAAATAGGGAATATGCTAACAGATTCAATCTTAAGTCTAACGCCGCAGCTAGAGCAAATAATTATAATAGAGAACCTATTACTAGGATGGCTAATACTTTCTTCAAGTCTGGAGATTTTGCTAAAGAAGAACTATTCGAGGATGTAAAAAAAGGTCTGTATATGAAAAGTTTTACTGAATGGAATATAGACGACCGGCGATTTCAAAGCAAATATGTTGGTTTAGAAGTTTATCTCGTGGAAAATGGAAAACTAACCAATACTTTAGTGCGTCGTCCGATACTTGAATTAACTACATTTGGTATTTTGGACAGTGTTGACGCCGTTTCTAAAGATTATTTCGCCCCGTATGGGATTTGTGGCAAAGGAGACCCACAACAAGGAATAAATGTGAGTTTAGGAGGGCCACATGTAAGATTAAGAAATATTCGGTTAGGAGGTGATAATTAATGAGTGAAAACAAAGAATTTCTCAAGAAAACAATAAACAAGGCATTGAAATGCGGTATAGACGATATAATAGCAAGATTAAATAAAGGGAAAATATACCAAATTAGATTTTCCAATTCCATGATTGATAATGTAAAGATTTGGCACAACGAGCAATTAGAACTCTTTTTAGCGAAAAAACAAAAAACAACTCACCTAGAAATTCAAGCACCATCTCTAGAAAAAGTTGATAAAGTCTTGGAAGAAACTTCAAGTTATTTAGAAAAAATGCCTAAAAGCTTTTTATATAGTGGTATGGAAGAAAATCAAAAAACTTATCAAACAATTAAAAGGCTTTACGACTCTAGAATTGAAGATTTCCCAGAAAAAGCGCCAGATCTCATTAATACTACAATTCAATCATCATTAGATGTAGGCGCTGAAAAGGTAGCAGGAGTATTATATTTTGGAAAATCATTAACAGAGCAATTGACTAGTTATGATATTGGCGGGTCGTATAGTAACTCGTTTTTTCGATTAACAATTAGAGCATTTGTTGATGCTGAATCCAGCGGGCAGGATATTGTTTGTGGAAGGAATTTAACCGATATAAACGAAAAATTCTTAAAGGCAGGTGAGAAGGCAGGCAGGATCGCTAAAATGGCAGTAGGTGGAAAACAAGGACAACCAGGTACATATGATCTAATTATGAGTCCAACTGTTGCGGCAAATGTATTTGGGCAGATCACGGATAACGCAAATCCTCTATTAATGATGATTGAAATGAGTCCATTAAATAATGATCTGCTAGAAAAAAAAGTAGGTTCAACCCAAATAAATATAGTTGATAACGCAATTATAGAAGACGGCTTAAGTTCTAAACCGTTTGATGTGGAAGGTACCCCTTCGAGCGAAACACCCATTTTTGTAGATGGTGTATTCACTGGAGTAGTGCATAATACAAGCACAGGAAATATGTTCCAATCTAAAAGTACAGGCAACTCAAAATTTTACGAGCTTGAAGTAGGTTCTAAATTCTTAGCCCCAGGTCCATCAAACACGGTTTATAAGAGTGGAAATCATACTTTAGATGAAATTATTGAAGAAAGCAGACGACCTACCCTCTATGTGACTTCAAATTGGTATACGCGATTTACTAACATGAAGGAAGGGATTTTTTCTACAATTCCTCGTGATGGTATGTTTCTTATTGAAAGAGGGGAGATTACTAAACCGGTTCGCAAACTGAGAATAAGCGACAATCTATTAAGGATGTTCGCAAATGTTTCCGTCCTTGGTAATGATATGCAGCAAATTAATTGGTGGGAGGTACCAATCCCAACATTTATTCCAACAATAAAAGTTGAAGACTGTCGAATAACGGCCGCTACAAAATGATATTCGAAATCAATACTTTCTTCCCTTTTGTTTAATATTTTATAACAAGGATATTTTTACTTAATTTTTATCATTTTATTTAATAGTGTTAAGAACAACAGCCATGGTTTTATTTATTACAATAACATAGGGCATCCACTACCAAAAGCGTTGAATTCTTGCTTCTTGTATTTTTTTTATAGGAATAATTGTGTGAAACACAATATGGGGTTTTTTTACTTTCTCCCCTTTTAACTCTTCCAATCGTTTCTTTCTGAAGACAACCATTTCATTATATAGCTCAGAATACTTTTTTAGGTAAATTTTGAATTCTTCTTCATCTAGCGCTTCAATGTAATAACTTACTCTGTTTTCTATCATAAATTTCTGAAGATCTTCGTGGTTTTCTAGAGGTTCACTTGAAAGCGTTGTTTGTAGATCTTGAAAATACGGGATTATATCCTCCATAACATTTTTAACTGTCTCAATCGTTTTCCCATCTGATTCAAAACCTTTGATGTACAAATTTTTTACTTTTTCAACTGGAAAATCTTGAACATCTCTGGACATTATCCTCGTACGCATTAGAATATCTGGTTTTAGCGAGTATAACTTTTTCTTTTTCGGACCAGGAGAATCAATACCTCTAACATCTATTACTCCAGCTTCAATTAAAACAGTTAAGTTTCTGTTTACCGTTGGCCAGCTTTTTCCTAATTTATCGCATAAATCTTTAACACTTTGTTCCTTATACGCCCATAAGAGCATCAAAATGCGAACTCTTGTAAAGTTGTGTAGGCTTTCTGCAAGGTTTAATCTTTTTTCGATGCTTAAGAATAAATCCTCGATGGTATTATTCTCTAACGATTCGCTTTTCTTTTTAGCCATCTTAAATAAATAATAGCTATATATTTATATAATTTTTATCAAAAATTTATTACTAATTGCTAGATTTTTTTAGCAAAATTTATTTAATTAGGAGTTACATGTATTTTTCAAACTATATTTTTTAAATTTGCTGAAAATAACCATTCTATATTAAAAAAAAGGATTTAACATCTATAGGTATTGTTTTTAATTTTACTCTTAGGTTCATCAGTTATAGGTTCATAAATTTTCGGGCTATAGCGTGCGATTCGTGGATCTTCCGAAAGCTGTACAGGATGATATTATGACAAGGTATTGCTATAGTAGATGATTTTAAGGTTTTTTTTAAACCGCTATCCTCTATTTAATCGCTATTTCTTGCTTTAAGATATTAATTTCTACAAAAATATATTGAGGAAAAAGCGTTATACAAAAATTTAAATTTCCAACTTTGGTAATTAATAATAAGAATCAATCAAAACTTAAACAAGAACGATTTTCAATGAAAAATAAAGCAATCCTATTAATTATCTCATTTTTAATGCTTAGTATGGTTCCATTAGTAGTAGCTGATTCTGAAGAAAATCAAATTAATCGTTCTAATTTAAACAATGAAAAATCCATCAAAATCACGAGATTTGCACTTGATATGTCCAGTAATGTAATTCATCTGAGTTGGGAGTATACCGGAGATATTGATTGTGTTAATATAGCATTATATCAAGGTGAAACTTACATTAAGCTTATAAGATATCTAGTCGATGCTGATATTGATTTTATAATTTGGCATATCCCTCCTGAGTTGAATGGGATTGATTTTGCCATTAGAGTATCAAATAGCTACGATTCTTCGATCTACCATGAGTCCCAACCGTTTGATTTAAGACCATTTCCATCATATATATTGGGAATTCTTATCATTTTAGCTATTGTCAGCATATTGAGTAGTGTTTATTTCATATTTAATAAACGAAAAGACGACAAAGAAGCTATTCTTTATCCAAATTCAGTTTCAATTGTTAAACAAGAAAAAATTGAAGACTTAATTAAAAAATGTCAAAATTGCAATAGCGAAATAGTGGATCCTACTACGAATTTTTGTATGTTCTGTGGATATGAGATAAAAAGGGAGTTTAGAAATAGTTATATTAATCCAAATTATTAATATATTTATTCGAAATTTAAAAAAGTATTATTATTGATATACAATGTGGTGGAATGGTATCGGAGCTCACTTAAATATGGCTATTTTTTAAACAGCTGTTACAATTTTAATTTTTTTCTCAAAACCCACCATTTTTCCTCTTTCTAAAACTCCTCGAAGTTAGTTTGGAAACTCCTACGTGTTTTTAATTTTCCAATTTGGTTTAATTTTAGGTAAGCATGATAAAAAAAAGATATTTACACAGGGTCTAAATCCAATTTAATAGGTTAAGCTTTAACTAGCTTTCCAAATTTTCTAACAGATGATTGAGAACCTGAAATTGTGAAGAGTTTATTCCTGAAAGCTTTGATTTCAGAAATTTCTCCCGAAAGAATTTTCATAAGAGTTTCAAAATCTTTATAGGTAATCTTTCCATCAAAATTCTCCATCTCACCTTCAGTAATTTCGATTTTATCTCGATGACAAACAATAGAAAATACTCCACCACCCTCCTCATTGACTTGAAAAACTATTTTCATTGGCTCTTTTAGTTTTTTCGCTTTTTCTAACTTGTAGTTTTCCTTCATTCCCTCTATAACATCTTCTATAGTAGTAATAATTGATCCCTTTGTATAATTGCTTTAGATAATATTTTTATTAAAATGAGTCAACATTCTTAAGTTTATGTTTGTTGAAATTTAAAAAAATTTTTCTTTAATCAAATTGATAATCATAATGATTGAGTATAATGAGAGTTATTACATTACAAAAATAGTAAGAAAAGCGAAGGTCTTTAAAATTAAAAAGTAATCCGAGATTATTTAAAAGGCACTTTATTAAATTTTTAATTCTTCTTTTTTTATGTAAACTTAAACCACTTTCTTATTCAGGAAAACCTTTCGTATCGTCCTCCAATTGAACACCTAAAGTATTTAGTGCCATACTTACTAGATTATACTGACCAACGGTAAAAACTAAATCTAAAAGCTGTTGTGTATTATACCTTTCGGTAAGTGTCTTCCAAGTAGGATCACTGATAAAGGAGTCGTAATAAAGCTCGTCCACCGTTTTTAGTAGAATTGCATCAAATTTTTTCCATCTGTTTGAATCTGGACCATCCATGATACCTTGAATTTCTTCATCAGTGAGCCCAATTTGTTTTCCTATCTTGACATGTTGGCCCCATTCGTATTCTGATTGGCAAAGCCAACCTATACGAAGTATAAGGATTTCTCGTTCCCTAGCAGGTAAAGACGACTTACCCAAAATATGATTAGCAAATACTAGCCATCGTTTAAGAAGTTTTTCGTGTCTAGCTAAAGTTGGAAAAATGTTAATAATACGACCGCTGTTTTCATCAACCATTGGTTTTAAGAGAGTTTTAACTTCTTCATTCCACTCTGACTCTTTTAATGGATAAATTCTTGGTTGTTTCAGTCTTACCCTTTCTCGACTGATATCTTTTCTTTGTTTTTGAAGTTTGTCTTTTTTTTTTTTAATCGTTTTTACACCTCAATCTTATTAATATAATTAATTTCAAGAAATAAAATTTAGATAATATTTTCCTATAATTTATCCTATTCTTGAACTTTGACCTCCGTCAACTGGGAGTATAACTGAAGTAATAAATTTTGCTTCATCTGACGCTAAGAAAAGTGCAGCATAAGCAGTGTCCCAAGCATCTCCCATTCCTCCTTTTAATGGGACCATCCTATTCCTCTCTTTGATTAATTCTTCTTTGCTTATCCCTCTTGCTTTTGATATTCCTTCAATAGCTATAGGGGTATTTAAAAATCCAGGCATGATGGCATTGATACGGATTCCTTTCTTCGCATATTTCATGGCTAATTGATGAGTTAAAGAATTAACTCCTGATTTTGATATTTTGTAAGCTACTAAAGGCGTAGCACAAATAGAAGCAATAGAAGATATATTGATAATAGAACCACTTCCCTGTTTCTCCATTATAGGCAATACGTATTTACATATGAAATACATTCCTTTTAGGTTAGTATTAAAAATTTTATCCCACACTTTTTCGCTCAAATTTACCAGACTCCGATCTCCCTCTCCTATACCGACATTATTGACAAGAATATCGATTCGACCATATACATCAACACACTTTTTCATTATTTGGCGACAATCCTCCTCTCTTACAATATTAGCTTGCAAAACGAACGATTCTTTACCTTCCTTATTAATCATTAATCTTGTCTCTTGAGCAGAATCAATATTTACATCAACAAGCATTACTTTTGCACCTTCACGGGCGAAAAGAATTGAAATTGCCCTTCCATTACCTATTGTATCTCCCGATTGTTGTCCTGCTCCAACAACTATAGCAATTTTATCCTTCAAACGATCTCCCATTTTATCTCACTCCACTATCTATCTTTGTTTGACTTTAATTCTTATTACTTTTGATTAATATCTAATAATTTTAATCGTTAACTTATTTTGAAAACCCAAATCTAAAAGATAATGTTCTAACTAAGAGTGAAAAATCGTACATTTTTTTCTCTCAATAATATCTTTTTCTAGTTTGTAGATCTTTATGTAGTTAATATTCTTAGTAAAAATTCTTTATGTAATTACTTGATTTAATCAACTTTAAGGTGGAACGAATCTTGAGTGTGAACGAGATATTTAATTTTGTGTTATCTGGCGCAGGGGCTGCAGCGGGAATTTATGGAGCGATTCGTGCTTGGTTATCAAACAAAAAAATGAAACAAATTGAAGAGGAGAAATTATCTTCAAAACTGAGCACTACTTTTACTTATGAATTAATCAAATCTGGTCAAGATAAAGTGTGTCGGGGAATTATCAAATGGTCTAATTTGGGTTTAACGAATATCAAATTAATAAAGCTAAATATTGATATTCGTGATCGCGAAGACGAAATGCGTAGTAGCTATTTACCGTCCGCAAATGATCCAGAGGTTTTATTTAATCCTCTATCAAATAGAATTGAAGGTATAGAACTTGTAGCCATAAACAACCATAAATTAGCAAATTTTTCAAATGATCCTAAAAAACGGGAAGTAAAAATTTTTAAGAACGATCCAATATACGGATTACAATTATCTAGCAGGGAAAAACGAAAGTTAAAAGAGCGTGGAGAGGAAGTTGAGATAGATGTATTAGAAATAAAGAGGAACATCAATTACTATATTAATTCTAAAATTAATAGATTAAAAGAAATTTTTTCCGCTAAACATGTTGAAGGTTTTAAAAAAAAACTTATCAACTTTTTATTCTATGATACTTTGGTTAGAGAATTACGTGGTATACAGTTATTTCCGCAGGAAGTCAAAGATCAAGAATTCTTTTTAAGATATTTTGGAGAAGGTATTGTTTACTTAAACGTAGAAAGCGCAACAATTAGGCTTCAATTAAAAAATGTTACTGCAATTGAGAATTATAAATCTATAGGAGACGAGATCATCGACGCAGAAACACTTTCTGGAACGCTTATTGAAAAATACAGAGCGCTTTTAACCTCGATTGTCTCTCCCGCTTCATTAGAAATTTTTAAACAAAAATCGAATTATCTTATTTACTTAAAATAGTGTTTTTTATTTTTTTTTTATTTAGATAAATTTCCTAGAATTTGCTTAATTGTATTATCTAATTTTTCTGCTAAGAATTTATTAGCATCTCCACAGGATTTTAAGACGATATTTGCTTGATCAGTGTACGATCTTTGTTTTTCTTCATCCCAAATATCCAGCATATCCATAAGGTTATCTATTCTGTCAGCAAGTTTGATGATTTTTGCTTCTTTTGAGTTTTTTACAAAATTTTCTAACCAAGTATCTTTTTTACGACCTTTAGCACCTTCAGGTTTAGTAAGTTCTATGACTATTTTACCAACATTCTTACCGAATTGGTCTTCAATTTCTTTTAACTTTGTGTCAGTATCTTCCAGAAGATCGTGAAATAGAGTTGCAATCATTAGGTCTTCGTGATCATATTCATTAAACCCAGCTGCTCGTAAAATTGCCGTAATTCGAATGGGATGTACTACATATGGAATCTCCTTTGATTTTCGTTTTAAGTTGCCATATTTAATAAAAGCATAGGATATCGCATTCCAATAATTTGAAAACTCTTTCATATACAATTCTTATCTCTTAAGATTTTTTATTATTTATTTAAATCTCTTACTCCGGTATAATTTAAAAATAGGCTTTTTATATAATTAATTAAATGCTGAATGGTAGAACTATAGAGAGTTTTAAAGAATTCAAATCTATTTTTTATAACCAAATCTCAGAGATCTATGGTACCCACGATTGGATTGCTGACAGAAGTTTAATTCTCCTATATGAATTTTATCCAAATGATAATTTAATCAGTTCTATTTATAATAATTGTAATAATATGCGAATATATTATTTGTATGGAACAGAATTACCAGATCATTTTGAAAATCCATCTAAATCAATTAATATTGAGACAGATCTTGGTACTAGATTAACAGAAGAAGATTTCTATAACAATCATAGTATTATAATGTTTCCAAATGGACGCATCTCAAAATTTCGCAATTATCTGTTTAAATCAGCTAAATTCATTATTGAGAAATACAAAGAAAACCTTATTTCAAGAAAAGATATCCAATTAACGGCTTTATTTCTAGGTTTTATAAGTCATCTAATTGCAGATGCTTGTTTTGTACATCACCTATACGAAAATCCAGATCGGTCTGTTTTACAACAAGCTAGGGGTGAAATTTTAAAAAGGACTAGAAATTCACCCGAAGATGTATTATGGCCTGATTCAATATCTATTACAAATTATGATTTAGCAAGAAATGAATTTAACGGACAAATCAACTCATTAGAAAATATTCTTTTATACTGTATAACGCATACTTACTTTGGTAAACCACATAAGAATGGATCTTTCCAAAATTTAAAAATTCCAGATTGCAATTGGTTTTCTGATATTAAAATTAAGGATATAAAGAAGGAAAACTGTAAAGCATTGTATACAATGTGGTGGAATGCTATCGAAGCTCACTTAAATTTGGCTATTTTCTATACTGCTGCTGCAATTAACTCCTTTAGACCAGTAAACATGAAAATATAATATTCTCATTTTTGATTATTAGGATTCAAAATTTAAATTCAAAATCAAAAAGAGTTAGGTTTGTTTTAATGCGTAAGATTTAAATATTCTATATTCATAATGTTCTTATATCAGAACGATCTGGTATCATAATGAATGCAAAATGTCAAATAATGAAACATACAATCTTAGTCATATATCATTTGTTGTCCTGGGTTTAATTTCTGAGGAAAACTGTAACGGCAAAATTATCGATGAAAAGATAGAAGAACGAGGAATGCGAGATTGGACTAGTATAGGGAAATCTTCCATTTATGGAGTATTAAAAAAACTTGAAAATGATGGATTGGTTCAATCTTGGATTGAAGAACTTGATAATAGGATGATAAAAGTATATGAAATTACTCCTTACGGATTTAATATTCTAAAGGATAAAGTTAAAACGGTTATTAATAGTTATCATGGAAGACATGACGAAGACTTTTATGTTGCTTATTCTATGTACCCTATTCTAACTAAGGAAGAACAGATTGATGCTTTCACCAATTCTCTAAATAAAATCAAAAGTCATAAGAAAATGTTAGAGGACATGCTCATAGTAAATGAAAAATATCCTTTAAATGTCATTGGATTATTTAAACATCCTATTATGATTTTACAGACGGACATAGAATTTCTAGAATGGATTTTAGGAGAAATAATGAAAGGTAATAATAAATATGAGAAGAATAGATAAGAATTTAATTCGAAATTAAGAAACTTACCATTAATATATCAAATAAAAAGATCTACGAGAATTAATGATTAATATGCCATTTAGCGAAAAATTAAAAGAAGATCTAGTTAAGAAAGCAAATTACCGATGTTCAATTTGTCATAGGTTAGCTACATTACAAATTCATCATATAGTACCTCAATGCGAAGGAGGATCTGATGAAATAGATAATGCAGTACCTTTATGTGTAGCTTGTCATAAAATTTACGGTTTTAATCCGTTAAATAGGATGTTCATAAAAAGAAAAAGAGATAATTGGTATGAAAAAGCTAAAGTAGACATACAGAATAATGAAAATATAAGGGGAAAGATAGTTAAAGGTTTCATTCATAGAACAGGAGTTCATTGCGAATCCTCAGCTATGAGGGATATGTTTGAGTTTCAAGGGTTTCCCATGTCGGAAGCGTTGGCGTTTGGATTGGACGGTACATTAGGGTTCGTGTTTTTTGATAGGTCCACCCAAACGGCAGACGGCGAGAACTTGGACACCCCCTTTTTTGTAGGAGGAAAACAGGGTTCGATTGCTCCTAACTCGTTGGCGTGCCGTCTGCTAGGGATAACAATGAGGAAGCAATCGTTTACGAGCGCAGATAAAGCGTGGAACGAGGCAAAAGTTCTTTTGGATCAGAATGTTCCCCTCTTGCTTCAAGTGGATCTAGGATTTTTACCTTATATGGAAGAAGAGGAGGAGATTCACTTTGGAGGTCACGCTATCACCCTTGCGGGATACGATGAGGAAGAGCAAACTGCTTACATAGGGGATACCGTTTACACAGGGTTCCAAAAAGTTCCAATTGAGCAATTAAAAAAAGCAAGAGGCTCAACTTTTGGACCTAAGTTCCTCCACCCAAATAACGCGCAATACTCAATGACGCGCCGACCAGACGGCAAACACCCTCCATTGGCCGCTGGAGCGAAGCTTGCCATTCAAGAAGCCGTAAATCACATGTTAAGACCTTCAATGAACTATATCGGAATCCAAGGTTTAAAGAGATTCGCTAATTCAATTCCCAATTGGAAAGACACCCTTCAGGGCACTGTGAAGAATCCTTACAACGACCGCCAAGATCCGCTTGCTCAGCTAACTTTCGAGTTGATTCACGGGTATATAGAAACTTGGGGGACTGGGGGAGCGTGTTTTAGGAATTTATTTGTAGCGTTTTTAGAGGAGTTAAGGTCCCATCCAGAAGTAATTGAAGGCGTCCGTAAGTGGAACGCTGAGGAATTTGAGATTTTAGAGGAGGCGATTCCTATGATCAGGGAATCAGCGACAATGTGGACGACTCTTGCAAACACATTGAAAAATACAGTGGATGAACATAAAGAAGATTGCTTAAATTATGTTAATTTGGATGAACTTTCTGAGATTGCTTGTTCCATTTACAATCTCGAAGAGGGAGCGTTTAAATTACTTTCAAAAATTAAAAATTAGGGAGAATACTGATGGTAGATAATAGTTTAATTGCTCCATGCGGATTATACTGTGGCACTTGTAGGCAATACCTTGTCTTGAAAAAAAATTTGTTTGAAGAAAAGGGTTTAAAAATGGGTTGTAAAGGCTGCCGGATTAGGAATAAAAACTGCGCGTTCATAAAAAGGGATTGTCCGCCAATAAGAAAGAATGAGTATGAATACTGTTTTGAATGCGAGGAATTTCCCTGCCATAACCTAGAAAGACTTGATACTTTATACCAAAATAAGTATTCTATAAGTCTTACAGATAACTTAAGAAGATTAAAAGAAGTTGGGGTTGAAAAATGGCTCATAGAGCAAAAAAGTTTTTACACATGCTCCCAATGCCAAGGAGAAATCTGCGTACACGATGCAGAATGCTTCGATTGTGGTAGCAAAATGAAACTAAATGTGAAAAAACAAATTTACGAGGTTAAAAAGTAAGATGAACTTAGACCCTTACGAAAAAATGGACTTAATAATGTATTGCAGAGTGTCCTGTAGAGAGCTTGGTATGTTTTACAATTTAGTTTGTTGGGATGGTAAACATCTCTTAGAAGTAAGTTAGAATAAATTATACGAGAGGTTAAAAAATGACTAGAATTGTTATAAATGATTTTAAGCATATGGCTGGTTCAAACTGCCAATTATCCAGTTTGAGAAAAGTTCTTGCATATTACGGGATTGAGATTTCTGAACCGATGATATTAGGATTATGCTCGGGATTAGGATTCTTTTATTACTATATGAAAAGGATGCCGTTTCCTATGATATTAGGATTGAGCGTGAAAAAAACGGAAGTGTTCGAAAGGGTGTTAGAACGCCTCGGAGGCAGTGTAAAAATTACTGAAACCGCTTCAGTAAAGGTGGCTCACAATAATTTGATTAATTTATTAGAGAAAAAACAACCTGCGATCACCTTCGTGGATTTTGCATATTTGCCTTTCTTTTTTGCCGAGGGAACACCTATTCCAAATGAAGGTTCGGGGCATTTTGGAGCGCACACATTCGTTACTTACGGTATAGATGAGGAAAAAGACGAAGCTTACATTTCGGATAGATACGCACACCCCCATATCATGACTTATAACCAATTAAAGGTGGCGAGAGCAAGCAAATTTGCACCATTTCCCGCAAAAAACAAATTAGTCGAGTTAGTTTTGCCAAAAAAGATCAAGAGTTTAAAGCAGGTACTCCCGATAGCGATAAAGGCAAATATAGACTTTATGTTCAATTCTCCTTTAAAAAATATGGGACTAACGGGATTTCAAAAGTGGCGAGATATGCTACCAAGTTGGGATAGGGATTTCAACGATAATGACCTGTTGTTTGGGTTGGTGGGAGTGTTCATATACATGGAAACGGGAGGGACTGGAGGTGCAATGTTTCGTAGGTTATATAGGGATTTTTTAAAAGAAGCAGGAGAATTACTCAAAAATGATTCATTACTAGAAGCTTCGGTTCTATACGACGGAATAGTCAACCAAGTGAGGAAAGTCGAAGAGTTGATTTTACCAGGTAAATTACCAAATATGGCTAAGTTAAGGGAATTATTCTTAAAGAGCAACAAAATCACGGAAAAGGGAGAGAAAGATTACCAAAAGCAACTTATAGATGTTGATGCTGAGAGTGAAAAAGTTATTCCTAAAGCTAAAGAAGAGATAGAGAGCTGGAAGGAACTAATCCCAGATATCGATAAGGCAATCCAAGAATGGGGAGATCTTGAAGCAAACGCATGGAAATTAATTAAAAAAGCTGTTAAGTTATAGAAAGACTATTTGTACTATGATGTATTAAGGAGTTTAGAAAATGGATAAAATAAAAGTATACGGAGCGCGTGTCCACAATTTAAAAAACATTGATGTTGAAATTCCAAAAGGAAAAACCGTACTAATAACAGGCGTGTCAGGTTCAGGAAAGTCGAGTCTTGCGTTTGACATTATTTTTGACGAAGGGATGAATCGATATCTTCAATCGATTGGATTTCCTCCAAAATTTGAGGACGAGAAACCATTTGATAGAATTGAAGGGTTAAGTCCTACAGTAGCGGTTGAACAAAGAACTACCAGAGCAGTAAATCCTCGCTCTACCGTAGGAACCAGAACGCGAATTTACAATTTGCTAAGAATGCTATATGCAATGGAAGGGGTATTGGTATGCCCTATTTGTAAAGAACCTGTTAATGAAACTCTAGAGTGCGATCTTTGTGGTATGGTAATAAATAGGTTACAAATTAAGCATTTTTCTTTTAATGAGCCATCAGGTATGTGCTTGACTTGTAAAGGAAGAGGCTATACGCTACACATTACCGAAGATCTTATCGTAAAAGACGATACCAAAAATTTAATTCAAATTACGAAAGTGGGATCTGCGGTGTTTGCAGATCAATTACGGTTTGTTGAACAGTTACCTAAATTTTACGATTTCGACATTAAAACGCCCTACAAAGATCTTCCTGACGAAATTAAGCGTGTGTTCTTGTACGGGAGTGGTAAAAAGCTTCCGTTCGAATGGGAATCAAAAACTTTTACTGGTGTTTTAGAACGAGTGTTTGAGGGGGTAATTCCACACATAAATCGAGCGCTTACTGAATCCAAAAGCGCTTATAGACGGGATAAAATAAACAAGAACTACATGTCAATGCAAAAGTGCGACGATTGTGAAGGATATAAAATAAATGACCAAGCAAGAGGGGTAAAAATAAAAGGCAAACATATCGGGGAGCTTTCAAGCATGCCTATTGATGAGTTGCTGAACTTCCTTGACGCATTGAGTGAAAATGATGTAAAATCTCAACAAGGAAAAAGCGTTACCAACCTGATAAAAAAGAGTTTACAGAACATGATTGATGTAGGGTTGTCTTACCTTCATTTAAATCGATCTTTGCCCACTTTAAGCGGAGGAGAATTGCAAAGACTTTCCTTGATGACGCACTTAGATGCGGGAATTGATTCATTAATTTACATATTAGACGAACCAAGTATGAGTCTTCACGAAAAAGAAAAAGAATCGTTAATACAACTAGTTAAAAAGCTAAAAGATCTTGGAAATTCGATGATCATCGTCGAACACGATAAAAAGTTTATCGACATTGCTGACATTATTATTGACATAGGACCGGGAGCAGGTACCAACGGCGGAGAAATCGTATATCAAGGAGAGCTCGAGAACATAACAAAAATCAAACACTCTTTAACGGGGCAGTTTTTAGCAGGAGAAATTGCGTTCCCAGAGAAACGAGATCGAGAAGACCGAAAAATAACCAAATCGACCAAGTATCTCACGATTAACGGAGTAAGCACCAACAATTTGAAAAATGTTACGGTCAACTTCCCTTTGGAAATGATGGTAGGAATTGCAGGGGTTTCTGGTTCCGGAAAAAGTTCATTAATTCTAGATACATTGGTACCATTGCTTAAACCTCACTACAAACGAGGCGCTGGTAATAACAACAAATCGAAGAAAAACGACGAAAGCGATGATGATGAAGAAGACGAGGTTTCTGAATATTCGGGTAAAATCGAAGGGTGGGAACAGCTCGACGAGATCATCGTTGTCAACCAGAAACCTATCTCCCGAGTCCGAACCTCTACACCCTGTTCTTACATAGGGATTTGGGACAAAATAAGAAATGTTTACGCAAAAACACCTGATGCTAAAAAGAATAAATTCACTGCTGGACATTTTTCGTACAACAGTGAAAAAGGTCGTTGCCCTTCGTGTAAAGGAACGGGCGAAGAAGACCTACAAATATCGTTCCTCAGCAGCTTTAGCATTCCCTGTAAAGAGTGTAAGGGTACGAGATATAAACCTGAAATATTGGAAATAAAATACAAGGGTAAATCCATATCTGACATACTAAACATGACCGTTAGTGAAGCGTTAACATTGTTCAAGTCTCAAAACAGTATATCAGCAATACTTCAAATATTAGAGGATATAGGAATGGGATACATCACCTTAGGACAACCTGCTCCAACTCTAAGCGGTGGAGAAGCTCAAAGGGTCAAATTAGCGAAGGAACTTGGCCGCACAAGGAAGAAGAAATCTTTATATATTTTGGACGAACCAACTGTCGGATTAAGTTTCTACGATGCCATTAAATTAATGGAATTATTGGAACAGTTAGTTCAGGAAGGAAACAGTGTGATTATTATAGAGCATGATCCTTTAATTCTTGCTTATAGCGATTACATAATTGAGTTAGGACCAGAAGGCGGTCCAAAGGGAGGAAAAGTAATTTGTGAAGGAACTCCCCAAGAAATCAGGTTAAATAAGATTTCAAACACAGGTGTTTATTTGTAATCGAAATCATCTATTTAATTCTATAGGAATTTACTCGTTGATTTTTATTTAATATAAGATAAAAGTAAATATTTGATCGAATCGATTTGTACATAGTTTACTGATTTTTGCTAATGACCAAATGGTTTAGGAATATGATGCAAACCGAAAAAAGCGAAGAAGCAACAGCTCACACCCAACCAATAACGAGAAATAAAGAATTAACTAGACGATTAATATTCGTAGGAGGGTTAATTTCGTTAGTTTTTGGGATAGTCGGTATCGCGATTCCAATCCTTCCTACCACGCCATTTTTGTTATTAGCTTCAGGTGCGTTCGCAAAATCCTCAAAGCGGTTTAATGATTGGTTGTTAAACAACAAAATACTCGGGATGTATATTAGGAATTATAGGGAGGGAAAAGGAATGCCTCTGAAAATAAAAATAATCACCCTTACCCTTTTATGGGTTACTATTCTCATTTCTATTTTTATGTTAATGAATCTGTTGTGGATTCAAGTAATTTTGCTAATTATAGCAATTACCGTGTCTGGTCATATTATATTAATTAGGCCTAAAAAAAAAGTTGATAATGAAGAATTACGTGAAAACAATGTTAAGCGAATCTAAGAAATAATTTAGCTTTTTAAAGTTGTTAATGATTAAAAAGTTTAATCGAAATCCATGTAGTGACTAGCCATCGGATTCTTATCTGTACATTGAACTCCAAACTGACAAATTTCACAACCCACAGGGAAATTATGGGCTTTATATTTCCAATTAATACTATGAGAGTATGATTTGAGAATTGGACTAATGCGGGGCACCATTTTTCGTGCAATTTTCATTCAATAATTATGAAATTTTTTAATATCATACCCTTTTTCTGTTATTGTATTAGCAGGGCATCTTTTTACGCATTCTCTGCATGTTCTTTTAGCATAATTCAAACAATTTGCATATAGTTCACCACTTTTTCTTGGAGTAACCTTGAGTGGCGCATTTGTAATCACCTAAGCTAAGCGAATATTGCTACCAACTTCAGTAATTATTCCTTCATGTAATCCAAAAGTTCCTAATCCTGCAACAAAAGCCATGTGTCTTTCAGACCATGTTGAATAAAAATTTTTTTTTGCAATAATTGTAAATGCATCGCTAAACTTTCCAGCCATAGCGTAATACCCCTTACTCTCAAAAAAATCAATCGTTTGTCTCATGATATAATTTTTAAACTCCTTACCAAAATTTCTTGCAACAGAATAAATTTCAGCTGGTAATGTTACTTTGGGTAATAAAATTGAAGTTATTCCTTCCTTCCGAATCATATCAACAAATGGGAATATTATAGAAACTACATGAAGATCCGATTCCGTTGCTTGCTCTCTACCACTCTTTCTCCACATTTCTGATGGTGTATAATGTTCAGTTCCTACAATCTCTTTGAATCTTTGAAAAATTGGATCATCACCCCGAGCAACACCAATTAGAGGTTGAGAGAAAATTCTACCATCTCCATATTTCACCGGGAATTGGTTAAATTCACTATTCTCGAATTCTTCTTTTAAAAAATCCATCAGTAACTCATTTAAAAATAATTCTTTTTCTTGCAATATTTCACTCAAATATGTTTTGATTTGTAAAATATTGTCATATTTTTATTTACTTTTTACTCTCTTTATGAAAAAGGAAAAAAAATTATCACCCTCACCCTTTTAAGGGTTATTATCGGTATATAGATATTTTTTATAATGAATTTGTTATGGGTTCATATCGTACTCCTAATTGTTATTACCTAGTATCCATTCATATCGTTTTAATTAGACCCAAAAACAGAGGTAAAGTTCGATATATCATCTCAATATTTATCCTTTTTTTTTACATCTAATCTCTGCTTCTTTGCTTTATAAATTGAAGAATTTGGAAATACTCTTTTCTGCAATTTTCTAAAAGCTTGAAACGAAGAAGAGAAGGTTTTTGCGTTGTATCTTTTAACGATATTCGTCAATTCGTCATCCCATATTCGAACAAAAACCTCAATATGCGGGTAGCGTAAATTGAGTTTTGAGGCGAGGTATAAAGATTCATCAAACTCGCTTTCTCTTTTCCAACAAATAAATACTTGCGAAATATCTTTGAAATTAAGGTATGGTCGTATATCACTCAGAAAACACGCGAATTTTCTGGCAATGTGTAAATGCTCATTTTCCACAAATTCTATCCCCTCGTTTTCGTCGTCAAACATATACACCTCTCGATTAGGTTGCTCACTGATGTAGTGAGCGATTCGATGAGTTAAATGGTCTCTACCGACAATTATAGCTCCTCCAGTTTTATCTCTCGTCCACTTTAGTATTCCTTCCATAGCCCATTCTGAAGTAGAGAAAGCAAAAACCTTCAAAGGAGGCTGAGATAAATACTCTCTTACGTGTTCTTCGAAAATTCGGGCGTATACTGGGCACCGTGAATTGACCTTTCGAATTTTTTCAACACAAATTATGGTTATTCTTACATCGTTCACGCAAATAAATACTTCTTTAGCACTATTAACATTTAAGGATTTAAGGTTAGCGTCTTCTGTTGGGTCACCTACTACTACGGGATGTCCTGCGCTTATCAAATCTTCGACTAATTCTTCTATATCCTCAATTATTACGAAGGTTTTTTTATTCTCTATGCAATAATCCACGATTCTCATAGCAAGGTGGTCGTATCCAATAATTACCGTGTGATTCACTTTACTCCGTGCTAAAATCCTGCACGTAATCGTAGGGTTATATTTTTCGAGTAATTCACCAATAAAGAACCCGAAGACTACGACTTCTAAAAATATTGGCCAAACAAGCGAGTAGAAGTTAGAAAAATCGCTAGGATTAGAGGGAGTTCTTACTGTGATTGATAACAAGAACAAGTTCCATAAGTCCTGAAAAGGCTCAGCGACGAGAAAATACAGAATACCGATGAACCAGAAAACAAATAACGCAATAAATGGAATCTTGTAATGCTTTATCTTTAATTGTAGTGCAATTAGTGTATTTAGGATTGTCATTTTCTTATTTACTAAAATTTTAGAATAGATAAAAAATTAGGTTAACACATACTTCCAAATAATTACAATTATAATTATAACTACTATTGCAACTATTCCTAATACTGCCAAAAACGTAAACCATTCCACGATTTAATCACTCTCGAATTGGATGTAAAGCAGCTTATGATTATACTACAAATCTATATGTTTTTCATTCTATTATAAAGATTTCTCAAAATGAAAAAAATGAATTAATCTTCGAGATTAAGTGTTTCCTGGAAGAAAGTAAATAGTCGACTCAATGGAATCAATTGGAAAGTTATCAGTGGTATAGGAGAAATATTGGGAGTGATACTCGTTTTCTAAGTAGAGCACTTCAAGCATGTCAGAATAATGTTTCGAGTTAGACAAACCGCTTTGTCCTGAGGGGATAACGCTAATCGAATTGTCCATACTGTTAAGATCTGCAATCATGCGGTAAGCTGAACCGGCTGTAGATCTTCCAACATTATGATATCTTAAATCAGCTCCGCGTACATTTAGTGTGTGCCTATCACCGCTGGATTCGAATGGTCCTATGCTCAAAGCGCTTAATCCGCTCACGTGAGGAAAATAAACTGTATGTATTTTACCCCATTTCCAATCTACGGGATCTGTCGATTCATAAAAATTTTCGAGCCATTGTATCGTATTTTCAAACGCGAGGATGATGATATCGTCTCGAGTCTCTATTCCAGGAGTAGTAATATCATTAAACCAATGAGACTCAGGTTCTTCTCTCATATAATACTCAAATACATTTATTCGAGGCCACAGAAATGTATTAAGGCTGACGAGTTCGTCGTCAAATGTAAAGTCGTAGAAATTATCAATAAACTTACGATAGATTGAAGGAGCTGACTTTTCTTTATCCATATCATATTCCCAACTTTTTAAAACTGAAAGTACATCACTTATTAGCGTGGATGGACTGTCTCCATAATAGTTCTCGATTGCGCTTATTAGGAACGGGGTAAACGCTTTAGCTGCTGAGGATATTATATCGGTTTGAATTTGTTTCATAGTCTCTAAACTTATTGATCCATCTGGAGCGTTCGAAAGTAATTCGTTTATCCTCCTTGCGCGATACCCATCGGATTGTGGATGCATAAAGAAGTATTTGGTGTATTCTGGACCAATACATATTTGATTCGCGCTCGCCAAGTAATTTTGCTCTGGATTCTCGGAATATGGAGCATCTTCAAAAGGAATATAACCCACCCATTCTCCTTCTCCGTTGGATCCGTTATATGGAAATGCCCCATTTCCAGGATGCCAACTTGGATTCTTAGAATCGTCTCGTATCGGCACTTTCCCTACACACCTCATTGCAATGTTTCCATCAATATCTGCATAGATTAAGTTCTGAGGTCGTTCGTGAAAATATCTAGATGCCTCGTTAAATTCATCAATGCTCTTTGCTTGAACCCAGCCCATGTAGGCTAATGGCTCGTAAGTTATCTGAGCCCCAGTCCATTTGGGGCAAATTACTATATTAGGTTGGTCTAAACTTTCAGGAAACACATCAATAAAATCGTTCAATACAGGACCGTGAACTGTGTCGTTCACAGTAAACTGAACTGGATCTTGGTCTTTTACATTAATGGTGTAGTCTCGTCCAGTATAAGGAGTAGATACTCCATTATAAACATAGTCAGAATCTCCATCAGTATTAAAATAATACCAATCGAT
>JAHPYY010000115.1 GCA_019058515.1 Promethearchaeota archaeon | reverse complement strand
TTTGAAAAAGTCGAACCTCATGCAGTCTTCCATCTAGCTGCCGAATCGTTTGTACCAACTTCTTTTAGAGAGCCCGTTAGAGTAAGTCATAACAACATAGAAGGGACAATAAATATCTTTGAAGCTGCTAGAAGATTTGATAATAACTTAGAAAGTGTGCAAGTTGCATGTAGTAGTGAACAATATGGCTTAGTTGATCCCAAAGAAGTTCCTGTTTCTGAAAATTTTAAAACAAATCCATTTCGACCTAGAAGTATATACGGTATAACTAAGGTTGCTACAGAACAAATTGCGTGGCTTTATCACAATTCTTATGGTGTTCCAAGCATAATAACACGGGGTTTTAATCATGAAGGTCCAAGAAGGGGAATACAATTTGTTACGAGCGTTGTGCATCGCCAAATCGTGGAAATACTCAACGGTAGACGTTCTAATATTGTGGTAGGGAATCCAAATTCCATTAGAGATTTTACTCATGTTAAGGATACAGTAAATGCTTATATAATGCTAAGTGAAAGCAAAAAATATGGAGAACCGTTTAATGTATGTACTGGGAAAGGGATTATCATAGCGGATTATGTAGAAATTGCTAAATCTCTTTATAATATTGAAGCTGAAACCTATGTTGATCCAAATCGATTACGACCAAGTGAAGTTCCGCTACTTATTGGAAGAAATGAAAAAATTAAAGAAGAAACAGGTTGGGCTCCTACAAAGAGTATAATCGATATTATTAAAGACGGTGTAAAATACTTCAGTGATCATCCAGAACAATTGGGTATCGAAGCTCATTAAATAATAAAAAAATTGGAAATTAAATTTCCTTTCTTATTCTAAATTAAGCTAGATTTAACTCATTTTTTTGAATTTTGATAAGATCAAAGACTCCTTTTTCTCCTAATTCAATTACTTTATTTAATTCTTGCTTTGAGAATGTTGCCCCTTCCGCAGTTCCTTGAATTTCTATGATTTCAGAAAGTTCGTTCATCACCAAATTAATATCCACATCTACTTTCGAGTCTTCGTGGTAATCTAAATCCAGCAATATTTCTTTTTCTTTAATACCTAACGATATTGCGGCTGTAACTTTATAATCAGGGAAATTATAGATAAGTTGCTCGTCGTACAAAAAACTGATTGCGTCAAATACCGCAATAAAAGCTCCAGTTATAGAAGCACACCTCGTTCCTCCATCTGCTTGAATCACATCGCAGTCTATTCTAATTGTGCGTTCTCCCAATTTCTCGTAATCGAATGCTGCTCTCATAGCTCTTCCTATCAATCTTTGTATTTCTATTGACCTTCCCCTAGCTAAATCTCTCTTATTTCTATTTTGAGTAGCTCTTGGAAGCATGTCGTATTCAGCAGTTATCCAACCCTTACTTGTATCAACCAAAAACTTGGGTACAGTCTCTATTACAGAAGCAGTAACGATTACTTTCGTATCTCCCTGCGCAATTAGAACTGAACCTTCAGGATATTTTAAGTAATTTCTTGTAATTGAAACTGGGCGAATTTCATCGTTCTTTCTCCCATCAAGTCTCACATGGCTAAACATATATTAATTACCACTGTAAGTCAAAATAGTTTGCAATTTAATTTATTATATTCTTACAATTAAATAGCATCTTTTATGATGTAATAATTTAATGTAAAAAGTAACTTATTAATATAGTTTTATTAAATCAAAGTATAATTTTAGAGAAAAAAAATAGCTTAGTTGACGGGATAAGTTCCTAAGACCTTATGCCAAATAACATTATCATTGAGACATTTTAAAGCTCGCACTATATTCTCATCTTTAACGCTTCCCTGAAAATCCATTAAAAATATATATTCCCATTTACCTTTTCGCCTTGGTCGGGATTCTATTTTAAGTAAATTTACTTTTTGCTCAGCAAAACATTTTAGGACATTATATAACGCTCCAGGTATGTGTTTTGTAACAAATAATATTGAAGATTTTGCATTTTCCTTATTTACTTCATCGTTTTTGCTGCTTTTAGTTAGAATTATGAACCTAGTATAATTATTCGTATTATCTTCAATGTTTGAACGCAAGATATGAAGTTTAAACAAATTGCACGCCAATTCCGTACCGATTGCGGCATTCGAAGGATTATTTTGTATTTTTATTATTCTAATGGCTTCAGCAGTTGAGTTCACATTAATCAGATTCACATTAGGAATGTTGGATTTGAGCCACATCTTACATTGGGCAAATGCTTGAGGATGAGAATATACATTGATTATATTATCAAGAGTAGCGTTTTTTAATGTTATCAGATTTTGAACGACTCGAAGTTCGAGTTCTCCAAATATCACTAAATCTCTTTCAATTAATAAATCAAGGGTTTCTCGAACTGTTCCATAAAGGCTATTCTCAATTGGAACCAAGCCAAAACTAACTTTATCTTTTTGAATACTATCAAAAATCTCTTGTATACTATTTAAAGATATAAACTCACTGCTTGATTTTGGAAAGAAATTTAAAGCCGCTTGGTGAGTAAATGTTCCTATAGGCCCTAAATAGCCGATTTTTGGGGTATATCCTTGGATATTTTTACATGCACCCATAATTTCTTTCCAAATGCTTTCCATATCTTTAGCTCCTAAAGTACATGATTTTTCTCTTATGCGGTTTAATATCGCTCTTTCCCTGGGAGGTTGATAGATTTCGAGGTTGAGTCCCTTTTTAATTTTTCCGATTTCAATTACTAAACCAGCTCGCTTATTTAGAAGTTCGATAAGACTGTCGTCTATTTTATCGATATTCTCTCTTAGTTCTTCCAATTCTTCGTTAATATTCTCTTTATTTTCCATAGCTTCACTCAAATAGATTTAAAATGACTATTATAACAAGAGTTAAGATAATAAATGTGATTTTGTTATTTGATAGATTCTAAATTTAATTCTAATGCCGAAACAGGAAATTCTAACTTAAAGTTTGATAAGACTTCGGGATGGATTTCACCAATCTCACCAATTTTCACTTTTTTAATGTATACCTCTCCATATCTACCTTCTATGAAGGAGGGATTCTTTCCTACTTTAACGGCATAGTCTTGAATTCCAAGTGAACTCATCATGAAATCTAAAACAGAACGAATTTCTGTAAAATCCGCGTTATCGTGGTAACTAACAGCCGCTACATGGAGTACCCGTGTCGCTCCCGTTTCGGCGACCTTCTCTAATTGAATTATATCACCCACCTCAAATATTTTTATAGGTTTTTCTTCAGATCTGTTAAAAAGAAGCGTTTCCATTAACTTAGGTAAAATCTTAGTTCTTGTTGTATCGTATTCTTTTGACACAGGATTTGCAATTTCAATAAGCTGTTTTTCATTATATTTTTGTCTCATATATTGGTATTGCCTCTCAGAATTTGAGAGAAGAAAATTTAGTACTTCCAGATAACCCGCTCCTATCATAATTTTCCTAATTTTATTTAACAAAGTTTGGCTTGGGTGGTATTCTCCAAAACATCCTTCAGTTAAAGTCTTTGGTAATTTATCGTATCCAAATCCAATTGCACACTCTTCCGTAAAGTCAACAGGATGCATTATATCTCCTCTATATGCTGGAACTGAAATATCTAAATTCCCTTTTTTAGAAGATTTAGTAGCATCCATTCTTACCTTTTGAAAACAATGTATCATTTCATTTACCGTCAGATTTAATCCAACATAACTATTAATGTAGTTTATATTTACCTGCCACTTGTTTGGAGTCAAATCAGGTGTAATATATTCTTTCTCATCGTAATAATTTACTTTAACATTTTCAATTGTAGCTCCCATATCCGCTAATGTAGTGGATAATATATTCAACGCTAAATTTACTGCTTTGAAGTCAGTACCAGTAAGATCTAAAAATAAATTTTCTGTATCATCGGTAACTGTTGTTATCACCCCATTAATTATAGGAGGAAACGAAAGAACCTCATTATTTGCGTCAAAGATTATCGGGTATACTTCTTTTCCTTCGAGAATGTGAGCATATTCAATTCCTTTTTCATGGAGTAATAATATCTCCTCAAGATTCATTGGATATCCATCACCATGCAACGGTTCAAAGCTTACTGAATCGGGAGCCACTGCAGTATATTTATATGGAGGTGTTATCGCATCTAAATTATGCACTCCAATAGCAACTTTTTTTCTATCTCTGCCTATAGCCCAGTGTAGTTGTTCTTGAATGTTCATGAGCGTAGCTACTTCAGCCTCATCTAATTCAACATTTCTTACTACACCACATACTATAAATGGTCGAACCTTTTTAACGCTAGAATCTACATTGAGAGTGATATTGCCAGGAGATATGTCAAATTGGGGAAGTCCTAACTCTAGTTCGTAATATCCTTTCAAAGCTCTTGCAATTCCTTCTGGGCTGGAAAAATCTGGTCTGTTTGGATTGTACTCTACTTTAATTGTTTGATTTTCTGCGTCTACATCGTCCAAATCTAGACTTATCCACTGCAAATCGTATTCTAACTCGTCAATTTTTAATTTTTTCCCCACTAATCGCTCTAATCTGCTTATTTCTAATTCTAAACTAGGAATATTGAACACCTCTCTTTAATAAGACTGTTCCCTTAGCCATTTAATTGGATTGATATACAAATCTCGTATGTCCTTTCTCTCGTAATAAAGCATTGCTAAACGCTCTAAGCCTAAACCCCATGCTAAAACTCTTGTTGGTTCTCTTATGCCCCATGGATAGGTGACCTCTGGCCTAAATATTCCCGATCCTCCCATTTCTAACCATTGTCCCAATTTGTCGTAGTACGCCGAAACTTCCATGCTTGGTTCGGTGTATGGAAAAAATCCTGGCCTAGTAATAATTTTCTCAAATCCCATTTTCCTATAAAACTCAGATAGTAATCCAATTAAGTCGCATAAGGTTACTTCGTCATCAATTACAATTCCTTCTATTTGAGTGAATTCAGCGAGATGTGATTTATCGACTTTTTCATTTCTAAACACTCTATCTATACAAAACACTTTAATAGGAACTTGTTCCTTATTTTTCTGAAATTCCGCTATTCTTCGAATAGTTGTAGCAGTAGTATGAGTTCTTAGTAAGGTTTTTTGAGCTACCTCCGTTTCCCAAGAATATCTCCAACCAGTGGAACCAGAGTCACCACCATCCTCGTGCACTTTTTTCACTGCTTGAACATTTTCTTTTCGAGGAAGGTTAGCTTTTTTTGGATTGTTTAAATAGAAGGTGTCGTGGAGTTCTCTAGCTGGGTGATCTTGTGGTTGAAACAATGCATCAAAGTTGAAAAATGCGCTTTCTACAATAGGTCCTCTAATTTCTGTAAAACCCATCGAGATAAAGACTTCTCTTATTTTGTTTATCAAGTTTATAAGGGGGTGAATTTTGCCTGCTTTCAGAAGTGGTCCTGGCTTTTCAATGTCAAAAGTTTTAAGCTTTATTTTTCTCCAAGAACCCGAGGTGATCATACTAGAAGTAATTTTGCTGATCTGTTCTAACTCTTTTATATCTGACAATTTAAGTTTCCTTGCTTTTTCTGTTAGAAATATTGACCTTTGCGTTCCTTTTCTCTTTTTAATAAGTTTTCTTTTGTTTAAGATGCCGATATACTTAATTTCTTGAGTACTTAGTTTACTATTATCGATGCTTTCTTCCACTTCAAATTTCTTTAAAATTTGTTCTATTTCTGTGTCTGAATAATCATTGTCTAACAAGAATACTTTATCTTTTCCAGTCGCTTTACTCTGCGCAACCCATCTATTCTTTTTCATATTTGATAATCCAATGTAAAATATTGCATCATTGAATTTCGATTTCTTCTTTAATTCCTGAACAGAGATCTCTTTAATATTTTGTTTAACCATCAAATTTAGCAGTCTTCTTTCTGGTAATCCATTTTTTAGGTATTCCAAACCTTCTTTATTTAAAAAAACCTGAGAAACTTCATTTTCTTTAAAATCTGCGAGTTTGTGATCTTTCAATTCATTAACCGCAGACATTAATACTATGTAATCAATATCTAGCTCATTAGCTAATTCTGATGCATTACTTTCTTTCTTTGTGGTCAATAAATACTCAAGAATATCCTTTGTTGCTTTAGTTAAATGTAAAGTCATCTTAAATTCTTCAATAGTATAGATAGTAGTATATTTACACTAAATCCTCAATTTATTTAAAGTTTATGTAAAGGAAAATGCCCCGATTAAAGCTTAAGTGAATTAGCTTATTTATAGAAACTGAAAATTATGAGAAATAATGAAAACTCATTCTTCAATTTTCCTCAGCCAAGGGAATAGTGCTTTTAAAATTTTACTCCCTTGGCAGATTAAACAGTTTAAAAAAAAGTCCACTTTGAGTATTTGTACTAATTTCGATTAAATTCTTAATGTTAGCAATCATGCATCCAATACTCAAGCTACTTCAATTAATAATAAGAGTCAGGGTTTACTAAAATTTTTTCCTATTTTATTGATCACTGATTTTTTGTCGAATATGAGTGGAACTGATTCTGTTCTGATATCTATCCTTAATTAAAGGTATTACCACGATTACTAAAGGATCAAATCCTTTTTGCTGTCGAATTTCATTGATCTTGATTGCATTTAGATATGTTTCCTGACTGACGATTATAGCTTCATAATCAGGATTAATTATTGCCGTACCGTACTTGTCTTTTAATTCTTCGAAATCTACTTCACGCTCACATTGCAAGGAATTAATATAATTGATTACACTGCTTTTTCTTGTGTCGAAATCCTCAAGATATTCTCTATACTTTTTTTTGCTTAATATTTCATCTACAGTTATTGCAATTACGATCTTCTCAGAATGGCATATTGCTGTTTTTAAAAGTAGTTTATGACCTTCATGCAAATGATCGAAAGTTCCTCCTAAGGCTGTTAACTTAAAGATTGAACTCTCACCAATATAGAGTTAATAAGAATATTACTTTTTTTTACTAGTACTTGGGGTTGTAGATTTTTTAGGCTCAACCGTACCTTTTTTCAATTTTACAGAATAAATTTTCTTAATTTCAAGAGGTTCATTACATTGTGAGCAGCTATCTACTCGCTTGTAAACGAAATCTCCTTGTTGAAAGTTCCTTACTTTAGTGACTCCACATAAAGCACAAGTTAAAATACTTAGAGTTTGTCTTATTGGTTCAGTTGGTTGTTTTTTTACTTGTAAAAGGGTAGTCCCGAAGCATACTAACATAAATCCAATGAAGAAGTTGGTTATTTGATCAGGAGTAATCCCCCAATAAATGAAAAATACCCCAAGAATTATTATTAAAATTACTACAATATTCTTCAAGACGCTCTTGTAACTCCAACCCTTTTCTAAAATTTCCTCGTCGTCTTCTTCTTCGTCTATCATTAATTTTTCTTCCTTTAATATTCGATTTCTCTTTATAATAGAAAAAAATAAATGACTAAATAAATTTTTTTTCATTATAAAATCTTATAATTAAATTTCTCAGAGAAATAGGAGAAGCTAAGTAAAATATGTTCACAATATATCAAATTGGTCAACAACAAACAGATCCATTAACTTTAATTTTAAATTTGCTATTCTTTGCTATGATATTCGTTTCAATGTTCTATGGTCAAAAGATACAAGGGTGGAGAGCAGCAAAAGAAATCGAAGCTGGTTTGGAAAAACTAAAGAAATGGGATCAGGACGCTAAACAGATGATGGTGACTAAATTTAAGGAGTTTTCTGATAAAACAGAAACTGATAAAGATTTGTTGTTAAAATTAGAAGATTTCATGACTTTCATCGCCATTAGTCCTGTTAGTTTAGATCCTTATGGAATAATACCCAAATTGGATCATATCGTTGATGTACGAGACGAACGATTTAGAGAAGAAGTAAAGGTTTTAGCACCTAATGCAGATAGTGTACAACTAAGCGGTTTAGAAAACCTTTTGGAGGCCGCAATGGCCGTAAATTATGTTTATCGCTTAATTAAACATTACCTTATAATGGGCAAAAAGTCTAAATCGATGATATTACTGCTCCAAATTTCTATGCAGATGACCCTCATTATGGCTATGGCTAAGTCGTATTTCTACGCAACCAAGTCTTTTTCTGAGGGAAGTCCAATCGGAGACGCTTTGGGACCCATGGTTGTCGGACATTTCATACGAGATGTGGTAAATAATGGCGATGTTGAAGCAATTGAGTTAGCAAAGGATACCATCGTCCAAGAAGTTCAATTCGAAGGCCGCGATGTTTTCGTAGTCAGAGCAAAAGGACCAGGGGGTACGGTAGGAAAACCCGGGAAGGTAATTAAACAATTAGTTGAAAAACACGGCAAAGATATCTCACGAATTATAATGATTGATGCTGGCTTAAAACTAACTGGAGAAAAAACCGGTTCGCTCGCTATAGGTGTTGGAGCTGCGATCGGAGGCATTGGAGTCGAGAAATATTACATTGAACAATCTACCACGGAAAAATCTATCCCTATTGATGCGGTAATTTGTAAACAATCTCTTGAAGATGCTATTACTACTATGAAGCGTTCTATTACTCAATCCGTGCCCACAATAGTAGATAAAATCAAAACGTCAATTAGGAGTAGAACTGAAAAGGGAACTAAAGTAATAGTTGCGGGAATTGGAAATACTAATGGAATTGGAATTTAGATAAATTGCCCAATTCTTTTTTTGAACCATATTTGTAACAAATAATTTTTGAGTCTGCTGGTTTTTAGTCTGAAAAACTTAGTAACGCTTTAAACTGAGCTATTATTACCTTTAAATAAAGTAATGATCTAATGTTTTAACAATTATAGTTACTGTGAAAATATTATGAAAATATTAACCGAAGAATGGGTAAAAGCTTTTGGAGAGGCAATTAATGTAAACCCTAATTATAAGGAAGCAGCGGCGTGGTGGGAAGGAGATATGTTGCTAAGAGTTGAACCTTCTGGACCTCTTGACCACGAAGTAAAAATTTTCTTGGGACTATACCATGGAGAATGTACCGGCACTCGTTTAGTAAAAGAAGGTGAGCCCGATCCAGAAACAGAATTCGTACTTTCTGGTCCTTACGATAACTTCGTTCTCGTTGCGAAGGCTGAACTTGATACCATTCAAGGAGTGATGTCCGGCAAGCTGAAGCTGGTTGGAAACATGGCTAAGCTGATGAGAGCTACAAAAGCCGCCCAAGAAATAGTAAACAGCCTACAAACTGTAGATACTGAATTTTTATGAAATTTTTACTGGTTTTCTTTTTTATTTTTTAATTTATTGTTTTCTCAATCAAAAGTAAAAGATAAATTATGTTTTGCGTTCTTTAATTAAAGTAATTGGTAGTACAATTAATATGCCTTTAACTGAAGCAGACGCTAGACAAATTATAGAAAAGAAGATTTTTTTTTTTGATTTAGATGGAACCGTTTATCTAAGTAATAAATTATTTGAAGGGGTATTAGAATTATTCAGTCTAATCCGGGCTTCTAGCAAGTATTTATTTGTGCTTTCTAATAATTCTAGTAAATCTACTGACGATTATTTCAAAAAATTACAAGATCTAAAACTAAATCTTTCTAAATCGAATATAATTTTGTCTCAACACCCCACTATGAAGTTTTTAAAAGATAACAACTATAAGAAGATATTTTTGCTTGGAAATTCTTCTTTAAAAAAAGAATTTGTTTATTTTGGGTTTGAATTAACCGAAAACGATCCCCAAGCTTTAGTACTTGCGTTTGATCAAGAATTTGACTATAATAGACTTAGGCTTGCTGCCTCTTTCCTTCAAAGTGATATTCCTTATTTTGCTACCCATTTAGATAATAGGTGTCCTATAATTGATGGGTACATCCCCGATGCGGGAGGGATCGCGGCATTATTAGAAAAAACCAGTGATAGAATGCCAAGAGTTTTTGGTAAGCCGAATAAGGAAATGCTTCTGTTTAAGTTAGATGAATTGAACCTTTCTAGGGAAGACGCTATAATTTTTGGCGATAGACTCTACACGGA
>JAHPYY010000114.1 GCA_019058515.1 Promethearchaeota archaeon | reverse complement strand
TCCACAAGCTGTACCAAAACTGTAGCAAAGTTCAACATCTACGCTAGCAACAAGATTTGGATAATCTGGATGATTCTTTGGAACTTGTGCTAAGTGATCGCAACCAATAGAGCATTGTGAGCACGCCACTTTTTTTACAACCCAATCTTCGTTAAGAGAATCTCCTGTAAATGTGCCGTCGTCGATCTTTTCCCATGTACCTTCTCGATGATTGAAAGTAGGCATCATTCCCAATTTATTATAGCTGGTTAATCCCGCAGGGGTTCCTAAATCTCGATACTTAGCGGTAGCAGGACCATTTGCAACTTTAATTAGCTTCTTAGCCTTTTTGTAGAATTCAACGGGAGAAGCAACAGCAGTTCCCTTCGTTCCACGAAAGGCAATGGCTTTTAAGTTTTTGGAACCCATAACCGCACCCATACCCGTCCTTCCAGCTTGTCGGTTTCGATCGTTAGTAATACACGCCATATGACTCATTCGTTCACCGGCGGGACCTATAGACAACACGGCTAACCTTTGATCTTGAAACTCCTCTCGTAATAATTCTTCCGTCTCCCAACATCCTTTTCCCCATAACCAATCGTCGCATGAGAGCAAATACCTATCATCGTCGTCTACTACCAGTACAACCGGCTCGGAAGCTTTTCCTTTAAATACAATCATGTTAACTCCCGCCCTTCTGGCTTGAGCCGCGACGCTTCCCGAGGAAATTGCCATCCCAAACATTCCGGTTAAAGGAGATTTAGCAAACACTCCGTACTTGGAGCTAGTAGGCAATAAAGTCGTTGGAAAGGGTCCGTGAGCGTATACAAACACGTTATTAGGACTTAATGGGTCTACTCCCGGTTCTAATTCGTCCCATAAGACTTTAGCGCCAAACCCGTATCCTCCAATATAATCTCGAAGGAAGGCATCGGAAATCTTTGATTCTCGGATATCTCCAGTGTTTAAATCCACATCCAATCTGACTGCAGAATAGCCTTTGACTACTTCAGGAATCGGAATTTCTTGTGCTTTTGCCATAATTTTCTCACAGTTAATTTTTTATTTGAGAACAGATAGGATAGATTATGAAGGATTATAAGCTTTCTTGTTAACTGGTATAATCACTCGCATCTACACTATCTGTTTCGTTTAATGGTTTATTTTTAAAATTCGAATAGTATAATAATAATACATTTTAATCCAATAAAAAGGTAGAACAACCTTCAAATTATTTATAACAACTTGGAAATTTCTATAATATTCCAAACTTTATTCCAATTATCAACCCTTCCTGTAGAGGAAAGACCAGCCCTAAGGTTATCAGGCTGTTCGCCCATCACCGAGTTCAAGACACGCTTCACTTGTAACGCTTTTTGCATCACTTCGGCGGTCTTGAAGGAGGTTATCCCGCTGTACTTGAAAAAAGAGTTAATTTGGGTAATTAAAGAGATTTGAAATTTAAATCTCAAAAGAGCAATGATTTTTGGTTTTTATAAATAATGATAGATTTTTATAAAATTTCAACGAGCAGTTTAAACAATAAGAAGATCTTATATGTTGAGTAAGTCTTTACCGAGTTATTCCCTAAATGTTATTTTTGTTTACGGGAGATCATTTTTTTGAATTGTTTTTCACGCTTTTCGGTCCATTCATCTACTTCTTCGAGAGCTACGGTGTGCAAAACAATGTAATTATCGGTTATCATTTTGTTAATTAAATCTTCCCCTTTTTCGTTTCTTATCACAATCATGGAATATCCCTTTTGAGCTCCTAACGATCCAACGCTTATATCCGAGTACATACCTGTAAATTCGTTACAAGTGTGGCAAGAGCTCCTAACGGCGGGATCGAGGGTTCTAATGTTAATTTCATGTGTTTCGTTCTTATTCGTTAGGAGAAAAAAGTTTTTCTTAATCCAGGTTCTACTTATCTCTGAGGGTTTTACGCCTATTTCTTTCTCAATAATCCCGTGAAGCTTCGTGTAATGGAAATTCTCGAAGCAAAAGAGACCAATAACATATTTAATCGTGTGAGCAGGTGAAATACTAAGAGTATGCATTTTCCTTAACGCTCGTAGCTGGCAGGGAGTACCTACAAACGCCACTCGCATCAGGTTAATGTCGTATATCCCTTTTTCTTTTAGTATTTCCGAGGGGATATTATACAAATCTTTTAGAGGAAGAAGTTGAGAGGAGGTCGTATACCTAGTGCCAGCAGATTTGATTAAATCTTCTTCACAAAATATTAATTTAGGAATAGGCAGATGACGCTTGTCGTATTCGGACACAATCGCCGCGTCAATTAAGTGTTTATTAAATAGATAACGAAGAACCGTAGATACGACTCCTCCGTCCTGACCGTGAGCAGCTAAATGCTCATCGGAAGTTCTTGCAGTAGTTAACATCGTGATCTTTCCTATTTGGTCTGTAGCAGAATAAATCTTGGTAATTTTTTCGAGCAAGGGTTCTGTTTGCGGGCAAACGTAATAGCATAATCCGCATTCAGTGCAATTTTCTTCGGTTGCTTCCGATTTAAAGTCTGGATTATACCCTTTCATCTCGATTACATTGAATGCTTGACTTTCGCAATAAGATACGCAAGCCCCACAAGTACAGCATTTCTCAAGATTTATTACTTCCTCTTTTAAATTCTTAAAAGTTTTTACTTTTTCGCTGGTTTTAACTTTACCTTCAGATTCAACCATTTTGGCTCTCCTTTTAATTAACAGCTTTTAAATTCAATATTTTCTAATTTTTTGGTAATACCAGATGGTCCTAACTTCTTCACCGTCTCTGTAAAATCCGTAATTAGTTCAGCAAATTGTTTTCCTTCGCTAGCAGAGATCCAATGCAAGCGAAATCGCTCTTCTTCGATCCCTATTTTTTTGAGTAATTTCGCTAAGTGTTCCATTCTAACCTGAGTGTACTCGTTTCCGCTAATATAGTGACAATCACCTATATGGCATCCAGTTACTAATACCCCATCCATACCATTTTTGAAAGCCTCCAAAATGAACGTTGGAGCGACTCTTCCGGAACACATCACACGAATCACCCTAATATTTGGTGGATATTGAAATCTTGAGACTCCTGCTAAGTCTGCTCCAGCATAGGAACACCAATTACAGCAGAACGTTAGAATCTGGGGCTCAAATTCTTCAACTTTCATTTGTTGTGTTTCAGTCATAATAATTCTCTAGTTTTAGTTTGATTCACGATTCACTTATTTTTGCCATAATATCAATCATTTCTTTTATTTCCGATTTAGTAAAATGTTTCTGGTCAATCGCGCCAACGGGGCATTCAAAAACACATGCACCACAACCTTTGCATACAGCAGCAATTACATGAGCTTTTTTTACTTTATTTGAATAAAGACCCATTTTCCTTTCTAATTCGATTAATTCGATTGCATTATAGGGACACACATCTACACAACATCCACAACCAATACAATTCTCTTGATTGATAAACGAAGTAATTCCTTCGACTACAGCTTTTCCTTTCATTAAAAATATCAAAGCTCTCCCAGCAGCCCCCAAAGCTTGGCTTATTGTTTCTTTTACACTCTTAGGGCTTTGTGCTGAACCACAAATAAAAATTCCATCTGTAGCAAAATCAACTGGTCTCAATTTAGCATGTGCTTCAAGGAAAAATCCATGCTTATCAATTGGAACTTTTAACATTTCCGAGAGCGCTCTATTTTCATCCCATGAAACGAGTGGAGTGGCAAGTACAACTTTATCTAAGCTTAAACTATAATCTGTGCCTACAAAAGCATCATGAACATCTAACGTCAATTGTGACTTATCAGTACTTAAATTAGGTGGATTTTCAGGAGTGTATTGTATAAAATTAATTCCCATTTCTCTAGCTAAGCGATATTTAAGTTCATCCTCAAAGAAAACTCGAATATCTCGATAAAGAATATAAACTAGTGAATTTGGGTTTTTTTCTTTAACTTCAACTGCATTCTTTATTGATTCGGTGCAACAAGTTAAGGAACAATACGTTCTCCCTTCCTTTTCTCTGGAACCAACACATTGGATGAATGCAATCGATTCCCCATCCTTAATTTTATTTTCTTTAATTACTTTCTCAAATTCTAAATTAGTATAAACATGAACATTCTGGTTATAGTGAAAATATCCCTCTGGTTTAAATTCTTGCCCACCTACTGCGACAATTATAGTACCAACTTCTAACTTTCTTTCAGTTCCATTATCTGAAACATCAATTAAGAAATTTCCAAGCGTACCACTTACATCTTGTATTGTTGAGGAGGTAAATACTTCAATATTTGGATCGTCATTCACAGAATCAATTAATGGATTAATTATTTCTTCTGTATTTACTCCTTGAATATTTATCCTTCTTAACTTAGTTAAAAATCCCCCTAATTTATCATCTTTCTCCACAAGAAAGACTTTAAAACCTTTTTTTGATATTGCTAGAGCTGAGGTCAATCCTGCAATTCCACCACCGATGACTAATGTCGATGGTATTATTTCAACCTCAACATCGTGTAGGGGTTCTAATAAACGCGTTTTAGCTATAGACATGAGAATTTGATCTCTCGCCTTTATTGTAGCTTCTTTTGGTTGATTCATGTGGACCCAGCTTACTAATTCTCTGATAGAAGCAAAGTCTACTAAATATCGGTTTAATCCAGCCTTACGCGATGTAGCTTGGAATAAGGGTAAATGAGTCCTCGGAGTGCACGAGGCAATTATAACTCTGTTTAAATCATGTTCCTCTATAGCAGCGGTTATACTGTGTTGAGATTCTTCAGAACAGGTATATAAATTTCTTTCTACATAGACTACATCTGGTACTTTCTTAATTTCATCTGCCACCTTCTCAACATCCACAACGCCCGCGATATTGGAACCACAGTGGCAAACAAAGACTCCAATTCTTAAAGGGTCATCAGGTAATACTTCTTTTTCCGCCACATCTTCTATTATTTCTTCGGCATGGGTTACAGTGGACCTACCAGCAGCTCGAACAGCAGCTGCCCCAGCTTCAGCAACAGATGTAGATATATCCTCAGGTCCATGAGCACACCCGCATGTATAAATTCCAGGTACGGTCGTTTCGATATCACTGATATGAGATTTTGGTTTTATAAAACCAAATTCAGTTAATTCAATTCCTAGTTTTTCAGATAATTCCTTTGTTCCTCGACTTGGTATTACAGCGGGAAAGAGAACTGCCATATCAACGAGTTCAAACTTTATATCTCCAGTATTAACATCGGTATGCCTTATTTTCAAATTATTAGTATTGGGATCCTCGTAGATTTTGTTAGGGATCCCCTTAATATATTTTACATTATATTCATCTTTCGCATTTTCTATAAATTCATTATGATTTTTACCTATCGCTCGAAGATCGTTGTAGTAAATCAATATTTCGCTTTCAGGACTATGTTCCATTGTCATTATTGCTTCTTTTGTAGCATACATACAGCATATTTTTGAACAGTACGGCTTATGACACTGATCTCTCGAACCTACACATAAGATAAGCGCGATTTTATGAGGATGTTTTCTATCGGAAGGACGCACGATCTCTCCTTTTGATGGTCCGGAGGCACACATTATTCTCTCGTATTCTAAAGAAGTCACGACATTTGGATATTTACCATATCCATACTTTTTTAAATCAGAAACATCAAGGAGATCAAAACCCGTAGATACAATAATTGACGAAACATCAATGGTTAATTCTTGAGGAGTATCATCAAAATTGACCGCTTCAGCTTGACAATTATTCGCACATAATTTGCAGATACCGTAGTTTAGATATAGGCAATTATCTTCATTAATTAAATATTTAGCGGGAACTGCTTGAAGGAAAGGGATACTAGCAGCGTGATTACCCTTCAATCCTACCTCGTATTCGTTATAAACGCCTCTCACTGGACAGATTGCAGCACAATCTCCACAACCAGTACATTTATTTTGATCAATATATCGCGCTTTTTTAGTAATTTTAACTTTAAAAGCTGAACCTTCATTTATTGAAGTGACACCCTCTATTTGGGAATATGTAAGTAAATTTATTCGTGGGTGTCGGGAACATTCGACCATTTTCGGAGCTAATATACAGATAGAACAATCTAAAGTAGGAAACGTCTTATCTAATTGAGACATTTTACCTCCGATGGAAGGGGTTTTTTCCACTAAATAGATATAATGGCCTTGTTCAGCTAAGTCTAGTGCTGCTGACATTCCAGCAACTCCTCCACCAATAACTAATACTTGATTTCCAGCATCATTAATTTGTGCCAATCTTATTACCTCACATTTTATTCAATGGACCTAATTCTAATAAGTAATTTGTAAAATCTTTTACAATAGTTGCGAATTTCTCTTTCTCTTGCGGAGAGATTCTTTCTAATCTTAATCTCTCTTTTTCAATGTTTAAAATGTTCAGAAGTTTTTTAGTTTTGTTCACACGCTCTTCTACTCGTTCACTACCACCAATGTAATGGCATTTTTCTAGATGGCAACCACATATTATAACACCATCAGAACCATTATTAAGCTGGTCAAGAATCATGGCAGGTTGAATACTTCCTGAACACATAATTCTCTTTATTTTTATCGAGGGAGTACAATTAAAATTTTCCACTCCTAATAAATCAGCTTCAGAGAAACCACTCCAATTACAGAGATAGGCAACTACCTCGGGAACAAAATCAGATTTAGTCTTTTTTGTCATTATAATCCCTCTATTTGCATTTTAACTAGTTCTGCTATCTGCTCGTTTGAAAAATATTTGAAACTTATTGCTCCAACTGGACACGTTCCAACACAAGCTCCGCACCCTACGCAAGCATCGGAATTTACCCTAGATTTATAACGCAATAAAGAAAGAGATGGATTAATGGAATCAATGACTGAAGCAAATTCAATTTCAGTCCCAATTCGATTTATTGCATCAAACATACATACATCAATGCAGTCTCCACAGCTGATGCATTTTTCTTCATCTACAACTGCAACTGGATTTAAGATTTTCCATCTATAATTTGTTCCTTTTCTGAGATCATAACACAATAACCAAGATTCGCCTGGTGAAAGCATTACTGATGCAACGTTAATAGAATTTACGTCTTCATTACCTTCATGATATATAGATCTAGCAACGCAAGCTTTTACATTTTCACGGCATTCTTGACAAATGCCACAACTTAAACATCGATTTGCTTCTTGGAGAGCGTTCTCTTCACTCATTCCAATCGTAATATCTTGAAAATTAGTAATTCGTTTTTCAACAGGAAGAAGTTCAATATTAGTTCTTGGGATTTTTTTTACCCTATCTAAACCATCCATATCCTCTAACCTAATAATTTCATCTTCCTCGTAATCAGGAATAGTCTCTTGTAGTTTTGAAATGTCCTCACCCTGCAAATACTTATCAATTACAAATGCCGCCTTGTTAGCTGAAGCTATAGCCTTTATGGCAGAACCTGGACCAAAAACAATTTCACCTGCTGCGAATACACCTTCCATAGAAGTCTGGAAAGTATTATCAACACTAATTCCCCGTCCAATCTTAATCTCTTTGTCTAAAAACTCTAAATCTCCAGACTGACCAATCGAAACTATTGCCATATCTCCTTCGAATACTTCTTCGGTGCATTCTTCCAAAAGAGGGTTGAATCGACCTTCCTCATCAAATACAGAACTACAGATTAAAGTCTCTAAAGCGACTAACTTACCATTTTTACCTATGAATTGTTTAGGACCTCGACTAACGTTAAATATAATACCCTCTTCTTTTGCTTCTTCAACCTCCCATGGTTGTGCAGGAATTATATCCTCCGATTCAAGCATAAATAGTTGTACTTTTTCCGCTCCTTTTCGTAAAGCAGATCTGGCAACATCAATAGCAACATCGCCTCCTCCTATTACTATAGTATTCTTTCCAACTTTCACTTTTTCGCCTAACGCGCAACTCCTAAGAAAATCAGTTGCGTAAATTATATTTTCTAAATCTTCACCTTCGATATTTAGTTTTCGACTGTTCTGCAAACCAACTCCTATGTAAACCGCATCGTAGGATTTTTTAAGTTCTTTAATAGATTTCCCCAAAGTGGAAATTTCGCTATTAGTTTTTATGTCAACACCATACTTTTTTATATGTCCAATATCAGCATCAAGTATTTCAGGAGGTAATCTATAATCTGGAACTCCAAATCTTAGCATTCCTCCTGCAGCAGCTCCTCTTTCAAATATAGTCACCGAGTATCCTTTTCTTGCTAATTGATAACCAACAGTAAGACCTGAAGGGCCAGATCCAACAATTGCTACAGTTTTTTCTTTTTTTTCCTCTAAAAATATTACTTCATCGTCTAAATTTTCTCTCACGAAATCTGCTACAAATCTTTTCAATCCACATATATTTACTGATTCATCTAAATCCACTCTATTACACACTGTTTCACAAGGGTGATTACATATTCTACCTATTACAGAAGGCAAGGGACACCGATCTCTTATTACTTCCAATGCTTCTTTATAATCTCCTTTAGAAATCAACGAGTTATATTCTTGGGCTTTTACATGGGCAGGGCACTCGTTCTCACAAGGTGGAATTTTTCTATGCTCTAGTAAAACCTTTAGGGATAAGAATTCTGGAAAAACGGGATATAAATTATCTTTTTCAGTTTCTAACATAGCTTTTGAATAAGCCTCATAAACACACTCATCGCATGCTTTGCATCTTTCTTCTAGAGAATCAGCACTCTTTTTCCGAATTTTAACGCGAAAATTTCCCGGTTTACCTTCTAACCTAACAATGTCAGCAGTTGTGATCAATTCAATATTAGGATTATCTTCAACTCCAATTAATTTAGGTGCATGTAAACACACAGAACAATCATAAAGAGGATACAATTTGTCTAATTCTTTTTTAGTATCACCAATAATCGGATTTTTTTCAACAAGATATACCTTTAATCCCAATTCTGCTAAGTTTAAGGCTGCTTGGCATCCACCTATTCCCGCACCGACTACCATCACGGAATTTTTATCATTTTTCATTAGTATCAACTTTAATCTATTATTTTTTAGTTTCGGATAATCCCATTAATTTAGAAATTAAACTTGTGAGATCTAAAATTTCCAAATCGATTTTTTCTGATTCTGACTCTTTTTTCTCCCGCAGAATACATTTATAGTGAATCTGACATTTCGTACAGGTGGTTAACATAATATTCGCAACACTTTTTGCTTCATTTAACCTGTCTAATTGTATAGCTTTTGATAGATCATTACAATTAATAAAACAACTAACACCACAACAAGGAGCTTGTTCTTTTGATCTTTCCATATCTGTGAAGGTTACCCCATTTTGTTTCATATTAACAAGAATATCGCGTGGAGGAGAATATACCTTCATATGTCTCCCTAATCTGCAAGGATCGTGATATGTGACTTTCTCAAAGTATTTCTCAGTAAATTTTAAAGCTTTCTCCTCTAGTTTGTCAGCTATTAATTCAGATATATGTACAACGTTGAAATTAGCATCTTTTACATAATTGGGATAATCTAATTTTAAAGTGCGATAACATTCAGCACATGTTGTTACGATGGTTTCAATTCCAAGCTTTTTTATCTCTTTAACATTATGCTCCGCTAACTTTTGGAATGTTTTTGAATATCCTTTCCACAGAGCATCGTGACCGCAACATTTAATATTTTCGATAATGACAGGGGGTTCTTCGAGAACAGTATTTAAAATTTTAATAGCATCTTGACCAATTTTTAATAAGTCAACATTTAAATAATCAAATACAGTATCTAATAAAGGTAAACAACCATAAAAATAAGCTACTTTTCCTCTTTTTGAAATTTGATATCCCTCAGGAACTAAATTAGGTGGGATTCCAAATCCCCGGTTCCTTTTAGCTTGTAATTCGGTTAATGTAGTTAATATCCCACTATGAGTTTCTTCATACTCAAATTCCTCATCAATTAAAAGACTTCGTACAGATTTAATAAATTCTATAAAATCAACGTTTTGAGGGCAATACTCTTGACATGTTCTACATGTTAAACAATAGCGAAGAATTTGGTCATTAATGATCTCCTTTTTAACTCCGATACCAGCCAGTCTAACCATTTTATGAGGATTTTTAGGAAAAGATTCTGTAACAGGACAACTAGAAGTACACTGTCCGCATTGATAGCACGCAAATAGACTTTTGGCATTTACGTCTTTATGTATCAGGTCAATTAAATCTTTATTTATCTCATCGGATTTAATAGTATTTGAAGCGTTTGCCATATTTTATCCCAGTTATTTTAAGTATAATTAAAAAATTAATAATATTCAAAAACGGCAATAACTAATTCTATATCTCTGTTTTATAGAAATCTTGCTTTTTTTTTAATATAACTATTATTTTTAAAAATAATCTTGCTTGCAAATTTAAGAAAGTAAATATATAAGTAATTCAAAATAACAAAAGTTTACTCAAAATGAGATAAATTGATTAAATAGGGAAATCAAAAATGGATTTTTTAATTTATAAAATAATAGCTCTTATGAAAATTTTAAAATTAGTAATTGAGCTTGTGAAGCTTTACTCTTGCAATAATAAAACTTAAACCCCTTTAAGCCTTTACATAATTAAAGTTAGGATGCAACAAGTAGATTTCCCTTCCAATTATTCTTGTAGGTTTTGTGGTAACTCACTTTCTTCAAGATACTCTAAATGCTTTAATATTTATTGTGAAGGACAAGAGTTTGCTTTGGGCAATCTTGTACTTTACAGGTTGAATATTGACCTGGGTATAGGAAGGGTTGTAAAAATCCTTGAAATACCAGTTTCAAAAGCTATAGAAAAAGACGATACCTCAACAATCGTTAAATACAAGGTAAAGTTTAGAAATAATATAGTTAAAATTATCCATCCAATCGATTTAATCCATTTTATTTTCGATGTCAACGAAAAAATAGTTAGCAAATCTGGCATTGGGATTGTTAATTCCAATAGCGTTTCCATCTCAAAAGGAATGCTATCTTACGAAATCTTACACTCCAACGGAAAATTAGAACAAGTGTACGAAACTGAAATTAAAGATAAGTTTATGCAATCAGTTAGAAAAACTATCTTTCGAAAGCGCGTTCAATCCCCTCAGCAGTTTTTATTGAAATATTGGGCTAACATGTTCGATTCGTATTACACTTCTTATCAAATAAAGTGCATTACCAACTCTCGACTCTCGCTAATGCCTCATCAAATCAATGTAGCCCACAGATTGTCTGAAGATTATTTTCCACGCGTTATTTTAGCCGACGAAGTAGGATTGGGAAAAACTATAGAAGCGGGTATATACATTAAAGAGATGATGGCTCGTCAACTAGCAGAGCGAGTGTTAATCATCGTACCTGCGTCCTTGGTGAGACAATGGGAATTTGAAATGGATAATAAGTTTAACCTGAAGTTCGAAGTATACGACGGCCATAAAGTGAAATCTTTAAAAAAACACGGACATTACAAACACGCCCAACCCTATTTTAATCCCTTTTATTATGATAATTTAATTATATGCTCGCTCCAATTCGCTCGGAGCCCTAAATACATCGAATTACTGTCCCAAATTCCTTGGGATGTGGTGATATTCGACGAGGCGCATCACTTAAGGAGATACTTGACGAATAGTAGCTCAGGGAACTATCGCGAAACATTAAACTACGAATTAGGGAGAAAACTAAGCTATAGTTCCGAATCAATGCTTCTCCTTAGCGCGACCCCTTTGCAACTTCATTCGTTTGAGTTATATTCTCTAATTGAACTCATTCAGCCCGAAGCGTTTGAAAATTTTTCGGATTTTGAGTATTTCCGCAAAAATATGCCCTTTATAAACCTCCTCGTCTCTAATGTAGACCAGATTGAGAAACTAAACACCTTTGAAGTAAAAAACACGGTAAAGCTTCTTAAAAATTTAAAATATATTTCAATGGAAGAGAGCTTTCAAAGCGTGGTATCGAAAGCGCGCGATCCAATCTTTCGGTTGAACTTAATAAAAAAACTTGAAAAAGACCACACATTAGCGAAATTCCTCATTAGAAATCGAAAGAAGAACGTGTTTTCCGAAGAGTTCCTTAACAAGAGAATCGTAAATACCATTATGGTCAAACCAACCCGAAACGAGCTGAATGTGTACAACGAAATACGGCTGTATTTAGCGAAAATCTATAATTCCTCCGTAAATCAGGGAAACATTGGGATTGGGTTTATCGTATCGACGCTTCAAAAACTATTAACTAGCTCTAAACCAGCGATCAAAAAAAGCATCGAACGAAGGCTCGAGCACATAAAGAACATTAAAGAATTATCGTCTAACATAGATATCTTAAAAGAAATCGATCCTGAATACTTTGAACTAATTGTAGAGGACGAGTATCTCGATCTTGAAATAAGCAGCTCAACAAAAACTTCACTCAAAAACGAAAAACAGGAGGAACTTTTAGATTTACTCAATCAAGAACATATTCTCAAGAAATTTTCAGAGAAACTTGACATGCTTCAAAAGGACTCAAAAGCAGAAAAGCTAATCGATCTTATTTCTGAGATTTACAAAAACGATCCCGAGAATAAAGTGCTAATATTCACTCAATTCGTTGACACTATGTTTTATTTAAAAGAAATCTTACAAAAATGTAATCCTGAATTCTTTATAGACATTTTTTACGGTGGATTAGATAAAGAGGAAAAGGACATTGCTGTAGAGAAATTTAGAACGAGCGATACTTTCTCGATACTAATTTCGACGGAAATTGGAGGAGAAGGGAGAAATTTTCAATTTTGTCACGTTTTGGTTAACTACGACTTGCCTTGGAACCCTATGAAATTAGAACAGAGGATAGGAAGATTAGATCGTATCGGTCAAAAATCGAAAGATATTTTTATATACAACTTTTTTCTCGATGGAACCGTGGAAACAGACATCGTTTACGCCTTATTAAAGAGAATTAACTTGTTCGAAGAATCCATTGGAGTTTTAGAGCCTATTATCGGACGAATTGAACGGGATTTCAAGAACTTAGTGTTCACTGTGGACGACGGAAAGAAGAGGAAGAGATTAAACGAGTTAAATCGCTCGCTAGATGAGGAAATCAAGAAAGCGAAAGAAATTGAAATGCAACTTGACGATCTCTTAATTGATAAGAAATCGTTCCAAATGGATGGTCTCATCACCAACTTAGGGTGTGAGGAAGTTAAACTCTCGCATAACGAGCTTTACTTGTTCTCAAGGTATTTTTTCAATTTAAAAAGTAATTTCTACGGTAGTATGGCAAAAATTCTGTTACCAAACTCTAAAACAATGGAAAATCATAATCATATTTCGGAGATAGCGCTGAGTAGCAATTTCGTATCTAAGACTCGCGAACGATTGCAAAATACTTATCGAGGTACCTTTAGTTTGGACATGGCCCGAGAGAAAGAGGAAATCGATTTTTTCGCGTTAGGGCACAAATTGGTGGAGAACATTATCGACATCTGCAAGCGACCCGATTTTGAGGGAGAATTTACTGTGCTTAACGTAAAAAAAGACTCGCTAAAAGCTTATTCTTTTAAAAATCTTGATGGGGATAGTAATAAGTATCTCTTTGTGTTTATCGTAAAATACCAAGGATATATTATCGAAAGAAGGATAGTGGCTGTCGTTTTGGACGATAAAGGTGAAGTTTGCGAAGAGTTAAGCGATATTATTTTAAACATTGAAAATTACGAAAAAATATTTGATTTCATGGACACTATAGAAGATACCTTTGGCCTGAATGAAACTCAATTCAATAACTTTCAATATCAGGCTAAATCCTATGTAAAAAAGCAAACCTCCCAGTGGAAACTTAACATTCAATTACTAAACGATAAAATTTTCACACAGGAACAAGACAAAAAGCGTAAAATATACGAGCATAAGCGAAAGATGCTATTACTTAGAATTGACAATCAAGGAAGGACCTTAGAGAGAAAGAAAAAGCAGCGACCAACCAACCGACGACTGAGGAACATCGAGAATTTAACCGATTTGAAACGCAAACGGGAACGATTAAACGAAATTAAAAGTTTAGAAGAGCAAATTAGAGTACTAGAAAAAAAAATCGAAAACTCAAGAAAGCAACTTGATGATTTGGAGTTCGAGTACGAGGACATGAAGAACGAAATGAAGCGGAGAAATTTAGCTAAATTTTACACTAATTTACTTTCTTTTGCAATAATAAAATTTGTGTGAGGTTTGATAAAGCCATTAAATTAAAAAAAAGAAAGTATAGAATTCTGGATACAAAATGTTCATTTTAGCTACACAAATAG
>JAHPYY010000113.1 GCA_019058515.1 Promethearchaeota archaeon | reverse complement strand
GAACATTGTTTACATTTTTAATTTTACATCTCATCATGCTTTTCTTATATGCTTCTATGATGATTTGTAAATTTATATTCCTACCTTCACTTTTTAAAATAATTCCAATTATATTTTTTGTTCTCTCAACTCTTCCTTTAACTGAATATGCAGGAAATGCTTGGTTAAGACAAACTGACAGATATATAACACGTTTCTTTACCGATGCTAGAAGTATACAAGTCCAGCTTATTAATATTGTTGACTATACTATTTCATCAATAGTCGGTCTTATTGGGTTAATTTACGATCTAATTTGGCTTTATTATATAGCAATAACGGTTTATCAATTTGGGGCAATAATGACTTATCTGTTAGTTTTATACGCGTGGTATCCCGAATATCGAAATTTAAAAATAGGAGATATTCCAAAAATTAAATTAAGAAGATTTAAATCATTAGGTTTAGGTTTTATATTTATAGGAATTTCTAATTTTTTAATTGTTTACGATTCATACTCCAATGTGGAGACTTTGCTTTTATTAATCGGCTCGATATTTCTGCTAATCGGTGTTATCTCCTATTATATTGCTTTTCCCATTAAAACAAGAAATAAATAATTTTTCTTACTCTTTTTTTATATGAAAAGAAACCCCCCAATAATAAATACTATGTATTTTTTTTCTTTAATCTGGTTTAATCTTTTCCCCATGTATTGATTTTTTAAATATCAGAATTATTCACGGATTGAAGCGATAAATTTCGTTAATTTGGCTTTTTCAAGCCAATTTAAGCCGAAGAGTACTTGCGTTACTTGAAGTATAGCGAGCTAGAAACATTGTACGAAGCCACGAAATCGAAAGTAGTTAAAACCGAGATGAATAGAAAGCGCGACCTCGAAACCTTTCGCCAAGAGACTGTTACCAAGCTTCGAGAGTTCATCACTAAAGGAGAAACTAACGTCAACCACTACGAGTTTTGCGAACTGTTGGAAGACTTTCGCGAGTTTTCCGAAGAGGAGTCAAACCCTATGGGAGAAGAATTTCCCTCGACTTCCTCAACACCATTTTTTAGTTTTTTTAAGTTACTCAATTTTCAATAATTTAGCGACAAAGGATTTTTTTTTTCAATTGATAGAAATTCCCTCTTCAAATTAAAAATTTGTTAGAAAGAAAAAAAAAAATTGAATTATCTCTATTTATATACACCGTATCTCTATTTATATACGCCGTATTCCTTAGTAAAGTCAATCATGGCTTTAAGATTCTCTGGTTTCGCTTCATCTATTACCGCACCATTCATCATAAGGAATCCGCCGCCTTTACCGGCCGTATCAATTAAATTTTTTGCGTAATCTTTTACTTCTTGTGCTGTGCCTATATTTAACAGAGAGATAGGCATATTCCCTCCTATACATGCGGAATCGCCTAAAATTTCTTTGGCTTTTCCCATGTCGGTTAAATCAAACGCCCATATGACTTTACCCTTGGGTAAATCTTTAATGACTTCAAGACGTGAATTAAAACCCCCTTCAACGTATGAAAAAGGTACGCATCCTTGTTCTATTAGACCCATTAGCACTTTCTTGAACGAAGGCCAGTAGAAAGTTTTGAATTGCTCATCAGAAAGGAAACCGTCCGCTCCCTTATGTAAAGGAATAAATACGATAGGATTTCCATTCATATTTGCCATTGATACGCCCATATTAACCATTAAAGGCGTTATTACGTCAAGAGCCTTATGGACTTTTTCTGGTTGTCGATATAAATCAAGCATTATTCCCCTTGTCCCTCTTAAAGTATCACCAAGAGTATCATAGGGTGCCTTAGCAGCTCCTCCAAAGAAATTTGGAAATCCAAGTTCTGCCATTTCCTTATCGTAAGCACCAAGGGTTCCAGCCCACTTTAAGGCTTCGCTTCCTGCCTCCATAAGAGCTTTAAGAGCATTTTGAACATCTGGGAGACCATATTGTAAAAGATTTCCACCAGTAAATGGCAATTCAACTATATTAGTGAGAGGCGCTAACTGTTTGAATGGCTCTAACGTTCCAAATACGCGGGGCAAATAAACACTTCGAAAGTAGCCTGAAGGATCTTGAATAAAGGCATCATACTCGTTTTCCTTCATATACTCGCTCTCAAGGCATTGGTAAGAAAGGTTTGTATCGACTCCATGACCCGGCCAGGCGTACAATTTATAATCAAGAATATCAAAAAGTTTTCCTGGACCTGGTACAAAACAACCTATGTGAGCGTCTGGTTGAAAATCCAAGATCATTTTTTTCCACGCGTTATGGAGTTTCTCGTAATCATACATAGCGTCTTTTGTGGTTATTCCACTGTAAAATGCCGGGAAAAATCCAAGCATTAGAACTACAGGTACTCTATCGGGTTTTTTTTTCAATTGAACTATATCCTTTATCCTTGTAACTCTATCCTTATACAACTTCTCGTTTTCTGGGCTAGTAAATTCTATATTTTGGGGTGTAAGCCACCTTTCAAACATCTCCTCTTGTTTTGCATCCAAAGATACATTTTCCATTTTTTATAACCTCCAACAAATTTTTCTACTGAGGACCAATCCTATTCACTCATCCACTCACTGGCGAGACTTACTGCTTCGACCGCGTCTTTTCCATAGGAATCAGCACCCACATATTGCCTAACTTTCTCATTTATTTGTCCACCGCCAATCATAATCTTTAAATTTTCTCTTAGACCTTCTTTTGTGAACTCATCTATCGTATCCTTCATAGCGTCATAGGCTAAGGTTAAGAATCCACTTAAACCAACTACTTTTGCATTCACTTCCTTTATTTTTTCTACGAATTTTTGTTTTGGCACATTTACACCAAGATCAAAAACCTCAAATCCATTTGATTCCAACATAAATTTTACAATATCTTTACCTATATCGTGTATATCACCGAAAACGGTACCCAGAACTATTTTTCCTTTACTCTGAGCCTCGGAACCGGCTTTAAGTTTTGGTTCTAAAACCTCTGTTATTTGTTTTAGAATTTCTCCAGACATTATTAAGTCAGGTAAGAAAAATTCCTTACTTTCGAATTTTTCTCCAACCTTAGCCATTGCGGTTCTAACTTCTTCTAAAATATTTAAAGGGTCTTCTCCAGCATCAACTCTTTTCTGTACTAATTCTATAGCTTCTTTTTCATATAAATCCACTATAAGTTTTACTAAATCCTCAGACATAATGATTCCTCTTCAAAATAAATTTGTACTTAAGATAACTTAAGTTCATTGATCCTATCACAAGGATTAGTTTTAAATATTATCTAGATTTTTCTTTCCTTTAAATTGTCTTAGCACTTTTTTAAAATCGCCTTTCATCGCAACTCAATGCATTATGGATGCACTAAATGTGTTTTATAAAAATTAATTAATAAAAAAGCAAAGACTCATGTACCAAACTATGTAGAAATGAGAGAGAAAAGGATTAAATAAATCTTTTTGGATAAGAACTTGTTTGGATTACTATGGTACGCTGTTAAGATGTCCTAGAACTGCATTTTAGAGCTCCTAACAAACTTAATTTGGGAATGGATTGCCTTTATAAAATACATTATCATAAATCTGTTACTGTTTTCCTATTTGGTGTTTTCTATTTACCTTTTTAATTACAGATTACTTTTTCTACACAAATGTTAAATATGATCTTATTATTTTTCTATTTTAACATCCAATATTTAAAGTGAATTAGCAATGAAATCCATCGGGATAAGCTGAAAAGATAAAAAAATAACCATATTGATGTGTTTTTTAATTCTAATTGGAATATTATTGTCCACAGATTATTTAAAACTTTTATCGCCTATGGAATCTTTTCCCTCAACCAGCAGCGAATATATAGAAGATTGGTACAAATCTCCGATTTATTATAATTTGGGTGGAAAGGCAATTACGTTAGATGATTCTGGAAATATATACGTTACAGGAAACAGTACAGATCAAAACGGACAAATATATCTATTGAAATATGATTCTTCTGGAAATCTATTATGGGAAACCTCAACAGGAGGTCCTGAAAGCGAAGGTGCGTGCGACTTAGCGATAGATGACTCGGGGAATGTGATTATCGCAGGATATACCAGAAGTTATGGAAAATCGTTGTACTTCGTAAAATTCGATCCTTCTGGAACTTCGATGTGGGCTCATTCATGGCCAGCTCAATATGAAAGGTACGCAATTGGGATTGAAATTGATAATAAAGGAAATATATATGTAATTGATAATAAAGGATACATGCTAATAAGTGATTCTTTTGGAAATTGGTTAGAAGAGAATATTTATTTAGGATACCCTTTCCTAGACTTTGCACTTGATAATTCTGGAAATATTTACGCAGTCGGACAAGTTTACAATGATGAGAAAAATAAATTATTAGTGAGTAAATATAACTCATCAGGAAATTGGTTGTGGAACAATACATGGTGGTTGGCAGATGCACTCAATGAATATCCAGAAGGAATTGATGTAGATAGTACTGGGAATGTATATATTACAGGTTATGTGACCTACGCATCAACAGAGGAGGATTTATTCTTAATAAAGTTCGATACCTCTGGGAATCCGGTATTTGATTCAATATGGGAGAGCTCAGATGCAGACTATTCGTATGGAATTACATTAGACAACAGCTCTGGAAATGTTTATATTACGGGAAAAACCGAAAACAATGCAGTTTTACTAAAGTACGATTCTTCGGGAAGTTTACTGTATAATGATACTTTTTCAATTATAACCAGAGGAGAGGATGTTGCTGTAGACTCATGGGGAAATGTCTATATTACGGGAGAGGATTTTGCTGTTTTTAAGTTGTCATTAGACACAGATGAGGATGGTTTGTCAGATTACGATGAACTAAGCACTTATTCTACAGATCCTAGCAAATCAGACACTGATGGGGATGGATTAAACGATTATTCGGAGGTTATAACTTACAAGACTGACCCTAATAGCTCTGATACCGATGGAGATGGGTATGATGACGGGCAAGAAATACAAATAGGAACCGATCCGTTGTCTGAGTTGAGCAATCTAACCCTGATTATAGTTATACCTGCTATAGTTATCTCTGCAATAGCAATATTGCTAATACTTATAATTAAACGGAAAAGCATAAAAAGCCGGAAGGTAGGAAAAAAAAGAAAGAAAAAGACTGGAGAGAGAAGAAGAGATAGCAAAAAAAGAGGAGTTAGAGAGAAAGGAAAGAGAGGAAAGAGATAGATATGATAAAGAAAAATTGGAAACCAAGATCGAGCTTGAAAATAAATTTCCAATTATTGAGCAAATGATTCAAGAAAGGAAGTTTTCTGAAGCGTCAAAAGAACTAGAAATTATCGTAGAAAAAGCTAAATCCTTTGGTCTAATAGCTATTCTTGATAGGGCTAGCGAAATGAAACTATTGGTTGATAAGAAAAAAGAATTTAAAATTTTAGCGTTTATTAGCTATGCTCTGAGAGATAGTGAAACATTTAAGATTAAAGAAATTGCGAAAAAGTTAACGGATTACAAGAATATTGAAAACGTGCTGTATTGTGAAGAACACACGAGAGATAATTTTATTAAATACATGAATAAATATGTGGGAGAGTGTGATGTGATGATTTTATTCTGCTCACCTAACGCTCTGAAATCCAAATTTGTTGAGGACGAGTGGATGGCTGGACATGCGATGGGTAAGCCAATTATTCCTGTATTTTTAAAAATAGATCACATCCCTCCGCTCTTAAAAGCTAGAGTTGGCGTTGAATTTGATTCCTTTAACATTCAAAACACCATCAATAAACTTTATGAACAGATGTTGAAAAAAACTCAAACATAATAAGTCCTAATGCTTATTAAACAGAAGAGTTTTTAGAATCGATTTATGGGACTTTATTTTTTTTAAAAACTTATAATCTATTGAAAAACTTAATGGGAGAACTATTCAAATTATAAAAAATAATCAATAGAATTATATTAAATATCAGAAACTCTTAACAAAAGAGGTTAAAATTGACTCCTTTTTATGATTACCTTTAACTTAGGTCAGGTAAATGATTTCTGATATTATTTCAACCGAAAAAGAAAAAGCTTTCCTATTATGTAACGAGGCAATCGTCCGAGGAGCCCTAGAAGCCGATGTAAAAGTAGTTGCGTTTTACCCCGGTTCTCCCATCTCGGAAATACTAGATACTTTTTCTCAAGTCACCAATCATTTAGATGTAAAAATGGAAATTGCCACTAACGAAAAAGTAGCACTTGAAATTGTTGCAGGAGCGTCAATGGGGGGTCAGCGCTCGTTTATTGCCATGAAAAGTGTTGGACTGAATGTAGCTGCTGATACTTTTTTTAGCCTTGGATACACCGGTCTTAATAAAGGGTGTGTTCTCGTCTTTGCGGACGATCCTTTTTGTCATTCTTCGCAAAGTGAAGAAGATGGTAGGTTTTTCGCTTCAAATTCCTATATTCCTATGTTGGAACCTTCAGATCCGATCGAAGCGAAAACTATGGTTAAAGAAGCGTTCGAAATATCTGAAAAGCATAAAACCTTAGTACTAGTAAGAACGACTACGAGGATTAACCACCAATCTACCATTGTCCCCTTAGAACCGCTAAGCAGAACTGAATTCAAACGAGAAAATTTTCGAGAATTTAACCGCAAATATTCAACGGTTGGTTCGAAAGCCAGGGAGCTTAAATTGAAAATGTTAGAACGACGGGAGTCGTTAGCGGCAGACTTTGAAAATTCCGAATTTAATTTTATTAAAGAAGGTAATTTAGATATTGGAATTATCACGTCTGGGATATCGTATAATTATGTGTTAGAGTCTTGCGAAAAGTTGAACCTCCAACCACCAATTTTAAAATTAGGAACTACTTATCCGCTGCCCAAAAATAAAATTTCAGACTTTATTAAAGATTTGAAAGGGGTAATAGTTGTTGAAGAACTTTCTCCTTATTTGGAATATAACGTCCAATCAATCGCAAAAAACACTAATCCTGCCTTATCCGTTGTAGGTAAAGATTCAGGACATTTTAGCGAAGCGTTTGAATACAACGTTCCGATCGTTTACGATGTATTTAAACAAGTTTATAACTTGGATATATCAGTAGATTATAGTGAGATTGTTGAAAGAGCTAACAAATTAAAGGACCTATTACCCCCAAGAATTCCCGTCTTCTGTCCGGGATGCCCTCATAGAGCAACCTTCTGGGTCCTTCAAAGAGCTCTATCGGGGAAGTCTAATAAGATTGCGTTTATAAACGATATTGGATGTTATTCTATGCTTCTTTTAAACCAACAAATTTACTATAAATTGAATCCCGACGACCTATTACTTGCGATGGGAGCTGCACTAGGCACTAGTTCGGGAATTTCATTATCGTCAAACGAGAAAGTTATTTCTGTAATTGGAGATAGCACTTTTTTCCACGCAGGGTTACCCGGGATGATAAACATTCGGAACAACAATGAAGATGTACTTGTAATCATCCTTGATAATTCCGTCACCGCTATGACCGGACAACAACCAAACCCAGGAACGGGATACGGACCGGGAGGGAAAGAAAAGAATAAGGTTAAGATTGAAGAGGTATTGAGAGGCATTGGATACGAAAACATAATCATTAACGATTGTTTTGATGCGAAAAACAGCGTCCCATCCTTTAAAAAAGCTTTGGAGCAACCTGGACCAACGATCGTTATTTCACAAGGTCCATGTGCCTTATGGGCAGATAGAAATAAGAGAAGGAGAGGAGAAAAGATACAACCATTTTACGTGGACGCGAACGTGTGTAGAAAATGTCATACCTGCATGAAGGACTTTTATTGTCCTGCAATTTCCATGGAGTCCGAAATGAGTCAATACACCGACGCAAATCAGAAAGAATGGCAAGGGTATTCTTCCCACATCTCCACTGAATTATGCGATGGTTGTGGAGTGTGTTCAATCGTATGTCCGTATACCAATCACGAGGATCGCTCTGAAAACGATGTAATAAAAATATATAAAGAACAAAGGGAGGTTCGGCATGACTTATAACATCATTTCATGTGGAGTAGGCGGGCAAGGATTAATGCTCATATCAAATTTAATCGGAGTTGCCTGTGAAAAGACACAGCTAAGCATTAAAACAGCGGAAACTCATGGTTTAGCACAGCGATCTGGGTCTATATACACTCATATAAGAATTGGCAAACAAGTCCATTCTCCGCTTATTCCCTACGGTGAAGCAGATGTGCTTTTAGGAATGGAAGCCATCGAAACATTGAGATATATTGAGTATTTAAAACCCAAAGGAACGATCATTCTTAATCATTACCTTTGGCAACCCGTTCAAAGCACTTTTAATCGAGTCTCGAACCCAGAACAGAAATACATTTCTATAGGAGAAATTATTCAAAATTTAAAAGTAATAACCAATAATGTACATTTAATAGACGCTCTTGACTTGGCAAATAGATCTGGAAATCCATTGACTTCAAATGTTGTCTTAATTGGTGCGTTAGCAAGATTAGACCAATTTCCTATACCCTTAGATAGTCTCAAAGAAGTGATCCCTCTTGTGGTGCCGAAGAAAGCAATCGACGCTAATTTGCACGCACTGGATTTAGGATTTAACGTGTTAAATAAATCTTTATAACTATGGTTAAAAGGAGATTAATTAACAAAATCCAAAGAGAAAAATAAAGTGAAACCAGAAAAACCCACTCCTAAAAGCAAAATAGCGGTAAGCTGTCATTATCTTCCTATTGAGGATAGGTTAAATACCTTTAAAGAAGTGAACTTAGGATATGCAAACATGGAGGAGGTTATTCAAGAATGTCAAAGATGTTATCAATGTTTTAAAAAAAGCGATCCGAGCGTGAAACCGCCTCCGTGTATGAAGTACTGCCCTACGCATTGTAATTCCCGAGAAATAATTAAAAATGTAATGGAAGCCAACATCGAGGAAGCATTGCGAATTATATACGAACATTACCCATTTCCTCGAAGCGTTGAAAGAGTATGCCCAGGATATTGTCAATTACACTGTACAGCTGGTAAGAAAGGAGATCCGATTCAAATTCCAACAATAAAACGATTTTTAGTAGATAATTACGAAGTACCCAATGAATACTATGAATGTAAGGAAGATGTAGGAAAAAAAGTTGCTATCATAGGATCTGGCCCTCTTGGCCTAACTACAGGTTTTTTTTTGCGGAAGCACGGAATCCATGTAACGATATACGATAAAATAGAGGAACTAGGGGGAATGTTAATTTCAGAGATTCCCGAATTTAGGTTACCCAGAGAAATTTTAAGTCAAGAAATTAGCAATATTAAGAAATTAGGAATAGAATTTATCACAGGCAAAACTATTGACGAGGACTTTAGCGTTGACAACTTACTACAACAAGATTTTGATACTGTTGTCATAGGCATCGGAACTCATAAAGCGAAGTGGATGGATCTCCCGGGAGAAGAATCTGGACATGAAACTAAAGCCGTTATTCAAGCACTTAATTTTTTAAAAGACTTTAACTTAAAGAGGTTGGTTCCCCCATTAAAAAACAAAAAATTAGTTGTGGTAGGAGGGGGAAGCACCGCTACTGATGCAGCTCGAGTTTCAATGCGCCTTGGAGCTGAAGTCACGATTTTGTATCGAAGAGAAAAGGAACAAATGCCCGCAGGAAAGGTTGAAATCAGAGAGACGGAAGAAGAAGGAATTGAGATTACTTATTTAACAACACCTGTTGAATATATCTGTACTGAAAACGAATTTCAATTCGCGGTTTGCAAAAAAATGGAATTAGGGGAATTAGATCCTAGCGGGAGACCCAGACCTATTCCCATTGATAATTCAGAATTTCAGTTTGAAACAGATTATATAGTCGAAGCGATAGGTCAAGAGCCTGATTTAAATGGATTCAATACTGATGTTTTGGAAATAACTAAGCGAAACACGATTAAAGTAGATGATAAGTTTAACACCTCGCTCTCTTATGTATTTGCTGGGGGAGATTGCGTCACTGGTTCGAAGACCGTCGTTGATGCGGTCGCTCACGGAAAATTGATAGCTGCTCACATTAATAGTCTATTTCAAACTGACGCTTAAGGAATAACTTTCAAACCGATTTTATTGTAGAACTCAAAAAGGAATTCGAACTCGTTCTTTACAATTTCCTAAACTTTATCCATCAATTAGGCAGGAAAAATCTATAGTCAGCATGTTATCACTTGGAAATAATTCGAAATAGAATTATTAAAATTATCTATTTTTAAACTCAAAAACATCGGACGAAGAAAGAACCGATCTTAGACTCCTAATTAACGAACAATTATCATCGGGTATAAAAGAATCATATACTGATTAAGTTTTAACGGGTTAACTAAAGGACTTTCAAAAATATTCAAAATACTACTAATACTGTTGCAAAGAGTACCAAAAAAAATTTCAGATGAATTTGAAGAATCGGTTATAGCTTTAAAAGAATACAACGCGCACTTAAATAAAATATCTATTGAATCTGATAATAAAGTTAAAAAAAAAGAGTATTTAAAAATTAAGGAAGATAATCATCAAATCCCCAATAGTGATCTTCTTCTTGTTGAATGATTTCTTCGAATAAGACTTTTGTTTTAATATCACCGAGTTTAGTAGCCTCATCGATAATTTTCCTGTATAAAACTATTGCGTAATTTTCTGCTTCTCGATCGAGTTTTATGAAATCCTCAACAGTAGTTCCAATCTCAGGTAAAGGGTCGACTTGTGCTTTAGCTTCGCGATCAATTTCGTAGATTCTTTCGGCAATTTTTTCCATATGGTCCATTTCTTGTAAAAATACATCTTTGAGCATATCTGAAACAACGCTAGCCTTATTTTTTCCAGTGGCAACCTCTAATGCAACTTTTTTCCGCCTCATCCTCTCTAATCCATCTGCTTTCTCGTGCTGGGTGGTGTATTGGATAATTGCGCTGATTTCGCTAGCAAGGGCTTTGTTTAACAATTCAATATATTCTGGCTTGAAAATTGCACGCCATTCCGATTCAGGGGTTTCTCCTAAATTGGGCTCGTCCTCGATTTCTGAGTAATCTTGGAACTTTAGAAGATGGACTTCTTCGTCGCCGTAGATTTTCGAGAATAGTTGCCAAGTTTCTCGATCTCCAATTTTTTTTGCCTCTTCTATGATAGTGCGGTACATAGCTAACGCTTCTTCCTCCGCCTTTACTCCTAATGTCGCAAATTCTTTTAGAGAGTTACCAATTCCTATTTTATCAGGTTTAGTGGTCGCTTCTCCTCCAAGAATATAAATTCTTTCCATAATAGCCCCTAGATGCTTCATCTCTTGTATGGCGAATTCTTTTAAGACTTTACCAAGCTCCTCGTAGGTAGTGGTGTCTAATAGGTAATTTTCTTTTATCACTTTGCGCAAAAGCTTTTCCATCTTAGTGTGTTGTAGCATGTATTGAGCTGAAACTTGGATTTCTCTAGCGACGGCGCGATTTAAAAGCTGTATATATTCTTCTGGGGGTTTTTCTAATTTTAAACTCATTTTTTTTCTCTTAAAACTTTATATTTGAATTTCTTTATTATGTGGAAACATAGAAATTTGATTTTAAACTTTGTCCAAATAATTTATATAGAGATTGAACTGAATTCTTATTCAATTACACACTTTAATTTAATTCGGGTAAGGTTTAAATTTAATTTACGATAATACTTGCTAATTAGTCCAATTAATATTCTTTTATAATAAGTTTAAAACTAAATTAAAATACACAGATGGTTATTACTATAAGTATTAACTAACATGGTTCCAACAAGCGAGTGGTCCAAAGAATCGAAAAAAGACCCTGATACTGCAAGGGAATTAGCGGAATACATTGAGAAGCGTTCTAGTTATTCCGACCAGGTTAAAATTAATTTAAAGTTCAGAGATGTGCTCGATCCGAAACCCGGAGAATATGTCTTAGATGTTGGATGCGGTAGTGGAGTAATTACTCGTTTGATAGCTCCACTTCTTAAACCAGGAGGAAATATAACGGGATTCGATAATTCACCCGATATCATATCTTTTGCTCGCGAGCTAGCAAAAAAAGAGGATCTAACTAGTGTTATTCAATTTAAGGTAGGAGATGCCGAAGATCTTCCATTCTCAGATAAAAGTTTTGATAGTGCCTTTGCAACCAGATTATTACTTCACGTAATTAGCCCGCAAATAGTTGTAGAGGAATTAATACGCGTTGTTAAGTCTGAAGGTAAAGTTGTTTTGATGGATTGGGATTTCGAAACTCTTACAATCGATCACCCAAACCGAGTGATCACACGAAAAATACTCCATTGGAGAACTGATCATAAGGATGGAAACAACTGGAGTGGTAGGCAATTATATCGATTATTGAACGCTAATAACTTGAAAAAAATTAATGTTTACCCTGTAGTTTCAATTGTAACTGACGATAACAATTCATTGACTCAATCTATTAGACACGCAGCAACTGAAGCGTTAGAGCATAAAGTGATATCAGAGGAAGAATATAATAAGTGGATGTTGGAATTTGAGACTCGTCTTCGAAATAATGATTTCTTTGCGAGTATTGGTTACTTCATCGCGGAAGGGATTTGTCATTAAAATTGGACAGGTTAAATATTAATTCAAGGAGTTGATTAAGATAAAATACTCTGTTGGAATTGGCCTTACAAACAACTGTGATTTAGATTGCGGACATTGCTATCGCGATAGAACGCAAATCTCTAATATTACTTTAAAACAAATTCAAACCTTATGCAAAGCTTTACCTATTAGTTCTATAGGGATGGGTACAGGAGAAAATATTCTAAACCCAGAATTTTACGATATTTTGAGCTTTTTAGCAAAACAAGAGATAAAACTCAGTATTGCATCTAATGGGTTGACTTTAAATAAACTTTCTGATGAGTATTTAGAGTTTTTCAACGATGTTGAAGTTTCTATTGATTTTCCTACAAGGAAAGGGCAAGACAAATTTCGAGGGAACGGTAATTGGGATTTAGTACACAATGCTATTGATCGGTGCGATAAGTCTGGTATAGAATTAACAATACTTACTACCATGATGTCGGTTAATTACGATAAGATGGATCAAATGGTGGATCTTGCTCGTTCCTTTGGAGTAAACTTACGTGTAAGCATTTGTCAATCCGTAAATACTAGTGATTATCACCTAAGTTATAACGAATTCTGGGAAGGATTTAGATTACTTTTTAGCGAAAGCAAACTGATCTCTTGTTCTGAGCCAGTTGTAAGAGCAGTTCTAAATCTTGGGGAATCTTATTCGCCGTGTGCCCGTAAGAGCATTAGAATTAATCCTAAAGCACAAGTGATCCCATGCGTATATTGGGGAAATCTCGATGAATTTGACTCTATTCCTTATATAAGTGACTTATTGGAACTTGGAGAAGATATTTTTAAAACTCCACAATTTAAAATGGCCCAGAAAATTCCTCCAATCGCTAAAGATTGTCCATGTCAGGGAGGTTGCGCGAGTAGGCGAGCAATTAGAGGAGAATTAAACGCTCACGACGAGTATTGCCCTTGGTCTCGCAACGATGAAATTAAATTAGAATGGCATAAAGCTTCTTCGAAGGATCTTGTTAGAGTTAACAATAATTGCACGACCATCGTAATGTGAAAATGATTAACAGAGCACTAATAATCCTGGTAAGAAATCCTAAGTTAGGTAGCGTAAAGACCCGTTTAGCTGCAGATATAGGGGACGAGAGAGCTTTAACCGTTTATAAGGCTCTACTCGAACATACAAGATCTATTACACAAAAGGTCCAAAGTGTACGGTTGGTGTTTTATACAGATTTCATCAATGAAAATGATATATGGGACGGAGGAGCTTGCACAAAATTCCTACAAACTGGTTCTGATTTTGGAGAGAGGATGCTCCAAACTTTTGAGATAGCGTTAAAGGATCATCAACAGGCAGTAATAATAGGAAGCGATTGTTACGAATTAACTTCTGAAATTATCAATGAAGCGTTTAATCAACTTGAAAATTTCGATGTGATACTTGGTCCTGCTAAAGATGGCGGATATTACTTATTAGGACTTAAGCAAATATATCGAGAACTCTTCAAAAATAAACAATGGAGTACAAATACAGTACTTCCCGATACCTTAGCAGATGTTAATCGACTTGGACTAACCTATTTCCTTTTACCAACTCTATCTGATATTGATGTACTCGAGGATCTTAAGAGTTCTAAATTGTTAAATAATGTTTCGTTAAATCTACCAGAGTAAAATTAAGCTATAATGACTTTTCAACGCAAATCCCCGCCATTGATTAGTATAGTAATTATAACTTTAAACGAAGCTAAAAATATAGCTGAAACGATTATTTCGGTTAGAGAAGCTGCTCAATTTCCCTCCGGTAATTCCATTCCTATCGAAATTATAGTAAGCGATGGGGGATCTACGGATAAAACAAAAGAAATCGCGCGAGAACTAGCGGATGTCGTGGTTGAAGCCCCTCGAGGAAGACCGCAACAATGTAATCTTGGTGGGCAAATAGCTAAGTCTGATATTCTTTTATTTCTTCACGCAGACATAACAATGAATAATGGTTCACTTTTACTTTTATTGGACCGCATGAAAAATCCATTAAAACTTGGAGGAGCTTTTACGAAAAAATGGAAGTGGAGCAATAATTCAAATCCAACCAACTTCATGCGTGCATCAGCCTATACTTTTGGATGGGTTGGAAACATACTTTTCCGAACATTTAAAGCATTTCCCGCGGATAATGCTATATTTGTGAGAAAACGGGTTTTTGAAAAGCTAGGTGGATTTGCACCCATGTGGATTTGCGAGGGCTTCGATTTTGGCCTACGCTTGCTAAAATTTGCAAAAAAAAATTTACCCAAAAGTATTAGCAATTGGCGTGGAGGAAAGGGAATCGCATGTATCTATGGTCTGTCTATATATACATCTACTCGTCGATTTGAAAAGCATGGTTTTTTTAGGACTTTATGGAAATGGATACTTATCTCCTTGCTTTGGCGTCTGGGAATGCCGCAAGATCGCTTGAAAGTCTTATTTAATAAGTATTGGAACGCTCCAGCCTATTAATTGAGAAGTGAAATTATTTTAAAATGAGAGGTTAATGGAATTAATAAGTAATTATACATACATTTAAAAATTGTCGCGATCTATTAGGAGAATAATTCTAATGTTAATAACTAATGTGATTAGATAATGAATGATGAAAAAACAGATATTGATAGTGATATTGAGACCAAAGCGAAACCTAAGCAAAACAAATTAATCGGTCCTGGTCTTGGATTAATAGCTTTAGGCTTAATATATTTCATTTGGTACATTATGCCATTTGCTTTCGAATATCTTCAAGAAAAACCTATGGCGATCCATAATTGGGGCTATAGCTTGATATTTCTGACTGTAGGCTTGGCATGGTATCAAAAAAGCGTAATTCCTCGCTTTATAGCGTTACTTCAGTCGTTCCTGCTTCCTATTCTCGCATCAGGATCTTTTAATCCTTTTATAATCGTGATTTTAGTTTTTATAATATTAGGTGTATTTGGAATTGTGGTCGTATTTGAGAGAAAAGAAGGCAAATTTCTCCTGCAAGACAAGCTGAAAAAGCGTACTTGGATTTGGCTTAATATGCATTTATTGGTGTTTGCTTGGTTGTCGATTATCCATATAGGGTTTGTATTTTTAGTCGTGCGAGCTCCCCAAGAGGTAGATCTATTGATGTTAGGGGCAAACGCTGGTTGGCTTAAAAACTACACACCAGAAGTACATGAAATCTCTACTTGGATGTTTGACATAGCAATTATTGTTTGGGGTGTTTTAGTTCTATACGAACAATTTAAAATGGGTTACAATGTTCAAAACAAACCGTGGCCCACCTGGAGTTTTTGGGCTATCTTTGCAGCAATAGCAGCGGGTTTAATTGGTTTACTAATACAACTATTGACCTACGGCTTTGATCTCAACAGTGTTCTAGACCTATTAACTACCTAACTGAGACCTATTCTATAATTTTTATTAAATTTGTATTGATCTCCATTACTTTACCCAATGAATGGTCAAGGGGGCCATTCCCATGGCCTATTTTTAACTTTTTGGCAACAACAAGTGATTCGTATAGATATGCTTTTGCTATATGAACTGCTTCTTTGATCCTCTGCCCTTTTGCTAATTCTGCTGCGATTGCTGAAGCAAATGTACAGCCCGTCCCATGAGTATTTTGGGTATCTACCCATGGTGAATGGAATTCTGTGAAGGAATTACCATCATAAAGCAAATCTACTGATTCATTTGAACTTTTTATAAATCCGCCTTTAATTACGACATTTTTTGGTCCTAAATGAAAAAGAACTTCTGCGACACTATAAAAATCAGAAAAATCATTAATTTTCATCCCCGACAACTTTTCTGCTTCAAATTTGTTAGGAGTTATTACATATGCCAATGGAATCAATTCTTTTATTAAGTATTCGACCGCTTCCTCTTTGAGTAGGGGCGCTCCACTCTTCGCAACCATTACGGGATCCATTACTAAATAACGAATATTATAAGATCTAACAAGGGTAGCAACTATTTTAATAATATTTTCACTAGATAGCATCCCCGTTTTCCAAATATTTGCACCAATGTCGCGTATTGCAGAATCTATTTGTTGCTTTATGAATGTTGGCTCTACTTCTATTACTCCCTGAACACTTAAAGTATTTTGAGCTGTAAGAGCGGTAATCGCACTCATTCCGTAAACTCCACGAGCCATAAGCGTTTTTAGATCTGCTTGGATCCCTGCTCCTCCACCTGAGTCTGATCCCGCAATAATTAATACTTTTTTCATACTTTTTTTCTTTTATTTAAGTAAACTCTCATATCCTGTTATTACCAAGCGGAATGTCTTAATATAGCATTAGTTGGGCAAATATCTTGACAATCCATGCAATCCGTGCATTCTCCAATATTATCTGCTACAACTTTTCCATCCACCAACTCATATACCTCAACGGGACAAACTTCCACGCATTCAGCTACACCTACGCATAAATCAAGATCGATTTCGACCCAATGATCATCTCCTTCCCATTTTTTTATATCTGTCACAAAAATAACACCTCCTTCTAAAATTCGCATTATCTTAAAGTAGATTACGATAGGAAACAAGAACACCTAAAATAAATCTAGGTCTTATAATTGATAAATCCTCAATTTCAAAGGATATCATTATTAAAGAATTTCACTTATTGAAAAAGCTTTCTATTATATAATTAAAACTTGAAAATGTAAATCTTTTGAGCATTTTAATTTCAAAATATAAATGTAAGTCTTATTAAGGTTATTTATCCTTAGAAGTATGGTGATCACGATAATAAAAACTTGGAAGAAAACGGAAGAAAATATTCTTAAAATGAATGAGGAAGAGTATGGAATCTCCAATGGATGTTGTTTCTTTCATGATATGGATGAATTACTAGGTTTTACTGACATCGATGATGAAGAGGAAGTCAAGGAGATAGTTGATGTAGATGAAATAAATCTCGAAGAATACCTCTAGTTAATACTAATAGACATGGAGTATTTTTGCTCCCCATTTCATTAAAGATAAATTAGCGTTATAAATTCAATAAATTAAATTTTAGACGCTATAATCAACTTCTAATGATGAGAATTGAAATTATAAATGTAAACGGGATATTTTAAAAACCTGTCTACAATAAACTTATCATAACACATCAAAATTGTATAAAAGTAGTTTCAATTTTAAATTAAATAACAGAGTGTGAAAAAATGATTGAAGAAATAGTAAATTTAAACGAATTATATCAAACAGCTGATTGGAAAAAAGAAAAGCATGTACCTGTTATAGAAATTATCGGAGAATGTAAAAAAGGAACCAAAATTACCTTAAATCTACAAGTAGGAAAAGAAATAAGCCATCCAAATACAACCGAACATCATATTGAGTGGATTGAAGCTTTATTTCTACCTGAAGGAGAGAAGTTTCCTTATCTTCTTGGAAAGACGGAATTTAATGCTCACGGAGCTTCTGTAGACGGACCAAATACGAGTACGATATTCAGCGACCCATTAACGACAATATCGTTTAGAACTGATAAGCCTGGTATCGTTATTGCCTTTTCGTACTGCAACATACATGGGTTTTGGAGAAATACACAGGAAATAAAATTTGAATAAGCTAAGCGATTTAGATTATTTTAAAAATTCTCAAAGGAATTTTATCCTCTCGGCATAATTATAAATTTAATCTTCTAAGCCAATTTATTATCATCCGATTAAATTCAGATATGTTTTCAATATTTGATAAGTGCCCAGCAGAGGTGATCACCCTCAAAGTACCCTTTGGAGTAAGATTGTTCATTTTTTGAGCAATCTCGATAGGTGTGATTACATCTAATTCCCCTACGATAATTAACACATTTTTTTCAAATTTTTTCAATACAAGTGATGTGTCTTGTCGATTCGCCATCCCACTTAAAGCGTGTATTATACCAATTGGTTTTTGGGATTCCATTAATTTTTTGATGAAGTTTGCTTTATCTAGTTCTTTTTCGATAGTAATTTTTGAGACTATTCGATTATAAAGGTTTTCGATAAAATCTTTAACTTCACTGTGTTTATTTTTTAACTTATTCAAATTAATGGAAGTTCTCTGTTCATTCGAAATTGACTCTAATATTCCTTTAAACAAGTTAATGGATTTGTACCGATTTTGTTTTTGCTCGATATTATCAGCCTCAGTTTTTGTATCAATCAAAATCAAACCTTCTACTACTTCTGGATGTGTCCTCAAATATTCGAGAACTATATATCCTCCCATGGAGCATCCTCCTAAAATGAGTTTTCTTATACCAAAGTGGTTTACGATTTTATTAATTGATTTTATATATGGTGATAAATCGTTAGGAGTCGATTTTAGATTGGTGCTGGCACCAAATCCATTTAAATCTGGTAAAATAATTCCTAGGCTACCTTTCTCTAAAGCGAGCTCATTTAATTGGGCAGAAAATTTATTATTCGTGAAGTTTTTTACGTACATTTCTGAATCAAAAGGAAAGGCATGAATGAAAATGATATCGCAATAGTAATTGGAACGATTACTTGCATTAAGTGGAAATTCCAGTAATTTTCCTTCAATTATTAAACCTAAAGGTGATTTTATGCTATATTGTTTCATATTTAGAATTGATTATGAAATCCTATATTTAAATTCTCATTATATTCAATTAGTCAAAGTTGAAGAGAAAGACTTCTAGAATTCCTAAATGATATTATAATTCTAATGTTAATGAGTTTAATTTTCACGTTAAATATTTGCTTAAGTAGATTCTTGAAAGCGCTTTTCTAAACCATTTTCAGAAAAATATTCGAGCATTACTTAAATTTTTAATTTCATAAATCATACCATACATAAATATCTAATATTTCTCATCTTAAATGACTCGTAGAAAGTACGCAAGAGAAGAACTAATAAAGACCGCAATTAAATTAATTGAGACGCAAGGATATTCAAATGTCAGTACGAATCAGATAGCAAAGGAAGCTAATAAATCGATTGGCACCTTATACTACTATTTTCCTAAAGGTAAACCTGACATTATTAAAGAAATAATGATGGCTGAGTTTGTAGATATATTTAAAGAAGAGATCCCTGAAGATATTACGAAAGAACAGGTGCCCAAGCTTCTTAAGTCGTTAATTAGATTACTTCTCCAACAACACCGAAAGTATGAGTCTCTTATCACAGCAGTCGGCATCGCGATGCTCAGCGATAAAGAATTGTTTAACGAAATGGAAGTCTTCGACATGATTGGTCATAGGAACTTCATTCCCGCCATTTCAAACAACATTTTAAGATTCGGCAAGGTGAATCCTGAATATAGAGAACGTATAAGCCAATTGCTTTTTTTAGTGATTGACGATATAATTCATCGCTACGCAATCTATCCCAATGTAATATTCAAATACGATAGAATAACCGATGAAGAGATTATTGACTTCCTTGTGGATCTTGTATTAAAATACATTGACTTTTACGAGTGATCCTGTTGTGTTTTTTAATTGTATTATCTACACATATTCTCATAGATTTTAAAACCAAAGGTTTTTAATTAAATTCTTAAATTCATTCTTTATAGCTAAAAGAATCTTGTAAAAGTCTTTAGAGTATGAGTAATAGCTATTTTAATCCCCACGATTTTAACGAATTGTTCGGTAACCATCGTTTAGGTGGCATTCTATTACACATTACTTCCTTACCTGGTAGGTACGGTAATGGTGATTTGGGAGACAATGCGTATCGATTTATAGATTTTCTTAAGAAATATAATTTAAAGGTTTGGCAAATCTTACCGTTTGGTCCTACAGGATACGCAAATTCGCCTTACCAATGTTTTTCGACATTTGCGGGAAATCATTTGTTAATTTCTCCAGACAAGTTAGTGGAATTAAAATTATTGAACAAAACTGATTTAGATAATCTGAGTGAATTTCCTGAAGAGAGAGTAGATTTCGGTGAAGTAATAAACGTGAAATGGCAAGTTCTTAAACTTGCGTTTAACTCCTTTAGAAAATTAGAGAAAACCGATCAGTTAAAAAAACAATACCAAAACTTTTGCTATATCCATGAAAATTGGTTGGAAGACTTTGCGCTCTTCATGTCAATAAAATTACACTATGATTTACGACCATGGAATACTTGGGACACCTCTCTGAAAAACAAAGAACAAAGCACTATAGTAAAGTGGAGGAAAGAACACGAAAAAGGTTATAATTTCCATAAATTCGTTCAATTCATATTTTTTAAGCAATGGGCTAAACTTCGAAAATACGCTCGGGAGAATGATATAAAGATAATTGGCGATATCCCTATATTTGTTGCCTATGATTCTGCTGATGTTTGGGCTAATCCAGAATTGTTTTATTTAAATGAACAGAAAGAAATGATTTACGTTGCGGGAGTTCCACCTGATGCGTTTTCAGAAACGGGTCAACGATGGGGAAATCCTCTTTATAATTGGAATGTGTTGAAAAGCAGAAATTATGATTGGTGGGCGGAGCGAATAAAGCATAACTTTTTGCTCGTAGATTTTCTTCGAATCGATCATTTCAGAGGTTTTGAAGCCTACTGGAGGATACCTTCAGAAGAACCGACCGCAGTCATAGGTGAGTGGATTAAAGGTCCAGGAATCGATTTCTTTTCAGAGCTAAAGAAAACTAATGGTAAAATGCCAATTATTGCGGAGGATTTAGGATTAATTACACCTGAAGTTAAAGAATTATTGGAGTATACAGGTTTTCCAGGAATGAGGGTATTACAATTTGCGTTCGAAGAAAGTAAAGAAGAAAGAAATTCACACAATTCTTATTTACCCCACAACTACCTCCCTAATTCAATCGTTTATACTGGTACCCACGATAATGATACGACTTTAAGTTGGTTTAAAAAATCCTCACCTATTATAAAAAAGAGAATTCTAAGTTATTTTAATTCAAACGAGAAAACCGTTGTTTTAGATTTAATTCGAGCAGCTTGGGCTTCGGTTGCAAGAATCGCTATTATTCCCTTGCAAGACCTTTTGGAATTAGACAACAAAGCAAGAATGAATTTACCAGGTACAACCGTAGACAACTGGGAGTGGAGATTTAAATGGGACCAGTTAACTGAAGAACGAGGGAAGCTTCTCTCTAAATTGGGAAAATTATATGGCAGATATTAGAGTGCTTAATCATCTATTTGTGTTATTTTTTGAATTATATTCTATATTTAATTCAGTTCACATGTTTTATTCTCGTCGGTTGTTCGATGTTTTAATTGATAGATCATAAGGTAAATATTGAAATCAAGTGAGAGTGACTTTATCTTAGGACACCTAATTATATTTTAATTTTGAATTTGTTTTAAAACAGTCTTTTCAAAATTTTAACCATGAATGGTATCGAAGCTATTGAGAAAAGAAGGGCTAATCACTCGCTAGATCCTATTGAAATTGCGGACAATATTATATCGAAATTAGGTAAAGCAGCCCAATTATCCCCCTCTTGCATGAATAATCAACCGTGGGAATTTTTATTTATAAGAGATAAGGAAAAGCTTCGCGAAATGCATCAAGCATTATCCAGTGGAAATTATTGGGCTAAAGATGGATCTTTAATTATGGCAGTTATTAGAAAGAAGAAGAACGATTGCATGATTAGAGGGAGGAACTATTACTTGTTTGATACAGGAATGGTAACTGCGTTTATTTTTTTACGAGCTACTGAAATGGGACTTTCTACTCATCCAATTGCTGGTTTTAGCGAAGAACAAGCAAAAGAAATACTTAACATCCCAAACGAGATGAAATTAATTACGTTTGTAATTTTTGGAGCAAAATTTAGTACACCTCATCCTCACTTATCCGAAAAGCATAAGTACCAAGAGGAAAATAGACCTTCAAGGAAAAACATTTCAGAATTTGTATATTTTGACGAATATAACAATAAATTCAGTTTAAGAGGTGCTTAATTTGGAAAATAAATTGCTTGATTCTGAACCCTCCCAAGGACAGACGAACAGATTGGTTTTTGAAAAAAGCCCTTATTTACTTCAGCATGCCGGAAATCCCGTCGATTGGTATCCATGGGGGGAAGATGCTTTTGAAAAAGCCAAAATGGAAAATAAACCAATATTTTTATCAATTGGTTACTCTACATGCCATTGGTGTCATGTAATGGCTCATGAATCCTTCGAAGACGAAGAGATAGCCAACCTAATGAACGAAGCCTTTGTCTCGATAAAAGTGGATCGTGAGGAACGCCCAGATATCGATAAAATCTACATGACAGTTTGTCAAATGCTCACTAACAGTGGAGGGTGGCCTTTATCGATATTTATGACTCCTGATAAAAAGCCATTTTTTGCCGGTACCTACTTTCCAAAAACTAGTCGATTTGGGAGGATTGGATTTAAAGAATTAATCCTTCAAATTAGAGATCTATGGAACAATAAAAAAGGCGATTTACTCTCTTCTGCAGAGCAAATCACATTATCCCTTCAAAATTTAAGTGACGAGAGTCCTGGAGAAATCCCCTCAAAAAGCACAATAAAGCGAGCGTACAATCAGCTTGCTATGCAGTTTGACGAAAAAAATGGTGGATTCTCTTTAAGACCGAAATTCCCAACCCCACATAATCTACTTTTACTATTAAGATTTTGGAAACGAACAGGTACCAACCATGCATTGGAAATGGTTGAAAAGACTTTAACTTCTATGCGAATGGGGGGAATTTACGATCACATAGGATTTGGTTTTCACAGATACTCAACCGACGAACATTGGTTAGTTCCTCACTTTGAAAAAATGCTCTACGACCAGGCATTGATTACAATTGCATATCTTGAAGTGTATCAAGCTACGAAAAATGAGTTTTACGCCAATGTAGCTAAGGAAATAATCGAGTATGTGTTAAGGGATATGACATTACCCGAAGGGGGATTTTATTCCGCAGAAGATGCGGATAGCGAGGGAGTCGAGGGAAAATTCTATGTATGGACAATTGTCGAATTGAAACAATTTCTAGCAGATGAAGATTTTGAACTTATTAAACAATTTTACAACTTAAACGAGATCGGGAATTATTTAGAAGAAGCAACCCAGCATAAAACTGGTGTAAACATATTTTACCAAAAATTTGTAACGACTAAATTCGCCGAGAATAAAAATATCGAATCAAGTGATTTAAACAAAAGATTAGAAGCAATTCGAAAAGAACTATTTGAAGTTCGTGAGAAACGAATACATCCTCACAAGGACGACAAGGTATTAACAGATTGGAACGGTTTAATGATAGTAGCTTTATCGAAGGCGTATAATTTGTTCTCAGATACAAAATATAGAGAAGCAGCGATAAGCGCTTTAAACTTTATTCTCTCAAAATTAACAACGGATAACAATCGCCTTTTGCACCGTTATCGTGACGGTAATGCAGATATTAATGGATATTTGGACGACTATGCCTTTCTTGTGTGGGGATTAATTGAATTATACGAAGCCACTTTTGAGGTAGAGTATCTCAAGTTAGCTATTGATTTAAACGCACAGATGATCTCTCACTTTTGGGATACGCACATCGGAGGGTTTTTCTTCTCGCCTGACGATGGCGAGGAATTGATAAAGCGCCAGAAAGAAATTTACGACGGAGCTATTCCATCCGGAAATTCGATTGCTCTTCTAAATTTACTAAGACTGAGTGCGATTACTGGAAACACGAAATATGAAGAGCTAGCTGACACTAGTATGCGGGTTTTTTCCGAAAAGATTATGGCAAACCCATTAGCATACACTCAATTTTTAATAGCCATAGATTTCTCTGTAGGACCCACCTATTCTATAGTGCTTTCGGGAAATAAAGATTTAAAAATGAACCGCGAACTTTTGGCGTTAATTAATAATGAATATATGCCAAATAAAACTCAACTTTATAGAGATATTAGTAATTATCCCCCCGAAATCGACAACTACTCTAACTATATAGAGTGGTTTGATCCAGTAGAAGGGAAAACTACAGTGTTTGTATGTATTAATAAAACTTGTAAACCACCAACCAGCGAACCCAAAAAAGTATTAGAATACTTAAAATCAGAATGGAAGTGAATCGTTTTCAGTATTCACTCTACTGAATTCCTATAGTCTAGTTCGGTTTCCACATCTTCGATTAACAGTAGGAGAGCATCTCGAAATTCTTGGGGAAAGTCCGAAGCTAATCCCAAATCCAATCGTAAAGTGTCAAGTTTGATTAAAAGATCGGTAATTTCGTAGTCCCTATACCTTAAATCCTGATACATTTGCGACATAATACCAACTTAATGAAAATATCCTGAGTTACTAATAATTAGATTTTCCTATATTTAAACCTCTTTTTTTGATTCTTTATTAATTAATTAATTAATAATATTTGTACTCTTCAAATCTTAAGATAAATTATAAAGTAAGCGGCAAAAAAGAGTTGTAAAGCCGATAAACTCAACTCAAATAAACTTCAGATTTTCCATTAATTTGTATTATTTGAGTTTATAAATTAAATTTTTTTAGTTTATTTATTACCATTTCTTTTATTTCTTTTATTTCTTTCACGGCGTTCATTTCTTCCTTAGAAATGAGAAGTTCAATCCCATTATCGACCGTGATATAAGCGGAAGGAAATTTGGGATTTTCGACTTTATATTTTTCGTGGAACTCGTCTCGATGAAGAAATTCGAATTTAAATTTATCCTTCTTCATGAATTCTACTGGTACATCGAGATCGCTTACAAAATTTTTCCAATCCTTTTTCATTCCAAATATACCAAATGTAACCTTACAAAGATTGCATTGATAGGTACTCTTACGGAAAGTCTTATGAAGTGCATCTTTCAAAGCAGTAAATGTGCCTCCAGAATCAGCGTTATATACGAATACTAGTGTTTTTTCCTCATCTTTACTCAATATAATACCACCTACAATTAACTATTAGTTTTAGTTAGGTAATTCTTCGTTGTATTTCTTAAATCATTTTAATTTTTTAACTCGTGTATTATTTGCTATAAATGTAATTTGGACATTACTTTATGTAATTTTTATTATAGAGCCAAAAGTATATAGGTTAAAAATGAGGATTTGGTGATTAAACACTGACTCTTTAATGTTGGTTTTAAAAACTGATACAAAAAGATAAAAAAATAGATGTAAAGAAAACTATTTATTCCTATTTTCCACCGTTTTTGACGGTTGGACGTTTCATTGCTACATCGATCATTGAATTTAATTGGAAGGACGCGAAATGATTTTGAACCATAGCTCCGCTTGGACAAGCTGAAACGCAAGTTCCGCATCCTTTGCATAAAACTGGGTTAACAACAGCGACTTTTCTAAATTCATCGAATTCTATGGCTCCAAAAGGACATAAAGATTGGCAGCTTTTGCACCCGGAACATAAGTGATCAATCACTACAGAATAATACGGTTCTATTTCGACCTCTCCCTTAGCCATTAAAGCTGCGGCGCTAGAGGCTGCTCCTTTAGCTTGGGCAACAGTATCCGGAATATCCTTTGGTCCTTGAGCTACGCCTGCGACGAATATACCGTCAGTGAGGGTATCTACGGGCCTTAACTTGGGGTGAGCTTCCATAAAGAAACCATCTGCAGATCTTTGAATGCTTAATAAAGAAGATATTTGATCGGCATCAGCTCGAGCTTCCAAACCGGTAGATAACACAAACATGTCGACTTTCATCTCAATAGGCGTCTGTAAAAGGGTGTCCTCAGCTCGAATAATGATCCCTTTGTCTTCTGCTTCTCTTACTTCGGCAATTCTTCCTCTTACATAGTTAATTCCGTAATTCTCTGCAGCCGACTCGTAAAATTCTTCGTATCCTTTTCCAAACGCTCTTATGTCCATGTAAAAGATGTATATATCAGCCTCAGGATGTTTCTCCTTGTATTGTCTCGCCTGTTTTGTAGCGTACATACAGCATACTCTGGAACAATATTGATGACCTCCCTCCCGGAAGTTTCTACTTCCAACACACTGTAAGAAGGCAATGCTATGAGGCGCTTTTCCATCTGAGGGTCTTACAGGTTTCCCTAAAACGGGCCCAAAAGACGATAGTAACCGTTCCATTTGTAATCCGTCAATTACGTTCTCAAACCTTCCGTAACCATACTGTCGCAATTCTGTAGGATCGTACAAATCCCAACCTGTTGCAACTATGATTGTACCTACTTTAACTTTTAGATACTCTGGTTTGTCATCGTACACAATAGCTCCCGGTTCGCAGACATCTGTACGAGCACAAATACCACACTTAATACATTTGGTCATATCGATTGTATATTCTCCTGGAACGGCTTGTGGAAAAGGAATGTAAATTGCTTTTCTCGTAGCCATTCCTAGGTCAAATTCATTTCCAACACTAACTGGACATTTTTCAGCACAAGCTCCACACGCGGTGCATTTCTCTTGATCGACATAATGAGGTTTTTTCATAATTGTAACTTCAAAATTTCCTACATATCCAGAAACCTCTACAACCTCCGAATAGGTTAGCATCTCAATATTTTTTTCTCGGCCTACATCAACCATCCTCGGGGTAATGATACAAGCGCTGCAATCCATTGTTGGAAATGTTTTATCGAGTTGAGCCATATGCCCTCCAATAGTTGGAGATCTTTCTACAAGATATACTTTATATCCTTCTTGTGCCAAATCTAAAGCAGAATTCATCCCTGCAATCCCTGCTCCGATTATGAGACACGCAGGTTCTACATCAACTTTCTGGACCTGTAGCGGTTTTAATTGTCTAGCTTTAGCTACAGCCATTCGAACATGATCTTTGGCAATATCATATGCCCCTTTTGGATCTTCCATATTAACCCATGAAGCATGTTCTCTAATGTTTGCCTGTTCGAAAAGAAATTGATTCAAACCCGCTTCTTTACAAGTTAAGCGAAATGTGGGTTCATGCATTCGAGGGGAACAAGCTGCTACTACTACACGATTAATCAATCCCGCCTCGATATCATCTTTGATAAGATTTTGTCCGTTATCGGAGCACATGAATTTATACTCCCTGGCTAACACCACATCAGATAAACTCAACGCGTAGTCCTTCAATTTTACTACATCAATTACTCCAGCGATATTAATACCACAATGACAAATGTAAACCCCAATTCTAGGTTTCTCTTTTCCAATAATGTTTAACTCAGATACTTTATTAGTGTCGCTTTCCATTAAGATTCACGCAAATAATTTGGTAAGAAACTTAACTTTAGGTTTAATACTTAATATACTTGTTAAGAGAAAATTATATAAAAATTAAAAACATTAGCAAGAATTTTAAAAAGAAAATAATTTAAAAAGGGAACACTTTTGAGCCTATTCGATTTTAATCGATTTTGTAACCTTTATCTTCCCACGCCTTCAAAATAATGGGATTTTTTCTAAAAAACTCGTCTCTGATTTGTTTAGGCACTTTATTCAAAGGACAAGCGAAATTTACGCAATCCGAGCAGACCTTTAATTGAATGACAATATACCACACAATCACACCAACTATCAAGAGCACTAGAGGTATTATCTGTCCCGCAATGAGAAGAAACGGTATTGGAAAGAAAAATAATATTAAAGCTCCGACAGCAAATTGAATTTTTTCTAATCTTGATAATGGTCCGGGGTCATACTTCCCTGATTTATACTTTCCTTTATCAATTGGGCAATGTAAGACCCGTTGCTCGTCGTTCGCAAAATAAGGACAATGATTACATAGAATTCTAGTTTCCCACACATTAAAAAAAAACATGGCATAGGCGAACCAAGATGCAAAAAACAGGATTTTAATCCATAAATCAATGGGAGCGAACAACATTCCAAGCACCGTAGGAACGATGGTAATCAGTAAGGGTGAAAGAAAATATAGAAGATATTTAGCTTTAGGTCGACAAAAGAGTTTCTCGTCTAAGTCGCACCCTTTACATTCCTCTTTTACTTTCCAAATACATATTTCGCTCGCTAAGCCAATTTGACTTTCTTTATGTATTTTGTTCATTTATTTTTTACCTTCAATTTGTTTATTTGGTTAAACATACTTTTACGTTTTTAAATATTAGTCATTCGCACTCGAACAGTTGATTTAAGAAGAAAAAATATGCTAAACTCCCACTTTAAGTTTATAATTTTTAATCAGCTGGTAAATTTAATTTTAGGATACTGGTAGATTATCTCATTAACTAATAAATTAGTAATATTACTTTTTTATTACCTAATTATTATCTATTTCCAAAAACGACGGGTTAAGAAATATTTTTAGAAGATTTTCGGGAGTTTACTGAAGAGGAGTTAAAATTTAAATAAATAACAAGCGATTTTTTAACTATGAAAGCTTATTGTTATAAAAAATCGAGGGAGAAATTAACGCTTACCGTCTTAGGTTGAATAGATGGAGTTACTACCAGCGGAGTAGTCGTGTTTGGAATTGTATTTGGGCTATTTTTTCTTTTTAACGCCAGAAAAAGTGAAGCAAAAGTGCTATATTTCCTGACGTTATCTAATATTTTCGCAGGCTTAATGTTTTTAGGAGTTTTTTTAGATTTTATTATTGTACTACTAAACAATACGAATATCAATAATACAAATGGTTTAGTGGGGATCTTAAGCTATATATGGCTGGCACCAGCTATATGTACAGCTGTATATATTGGAGTTGACTTATTAATCAAAAAGTATAAATGGTATATCCTAGCTATTTTTGTAATCCTAAGTGTAGTATTTAAAGTATTAATCTTTATTGATCCAATGGTGGCATTCAATTTTGATTATCCTGCAGTTTCCGGAGAGAGTTTGATCGACTACGACCAGTAATTTTCTCAGCGCCAGGTTTATTAATGGCGGGTTTTCTTTTAATAATAATTCTTTTATTGGGTGTTGGTTTTTTAATTAGAGCCTTTCAAACTTCGGGAGTGATTAGATGAAATTTCATTCTATTATCTATTGGTTCGATCTGTTTTTGTGTTTTTGGTTTGTTAGAAGGTTTAACTGCTCCAGGAATAACCATAATTTTCATTCGGATTGGTTACCTTAGTAGCTTTTGGTTCATGTATTATGGTTTAAAAGCCTAAATCTATATTTTTACTTTTTTTTCTTATTTAAAAAAAAGAGTGGAAATTCAAAAAAATTGCCAAGAACCGAAAGTGAACAAATATTGGATGATTAAATATTTAAAAGTAAAAAATCGATTAAATGAGTTGCTCCTTTACCAAGTTTAGAAAGGGGTCTACCGAGATAAAGGGTGGTACGCCAGAGAGTTCGTGATTTATAACTAATCCAAGAGAATTTGGATCCATACCAAATGCTAATCCTAATAGTTGTGTTAAATATATTACAGGAATTTTAAATGGTTCACCAATCTCTTCCTTGTAAAAGTTATTAACTTCCATTTGTCCTAGATCTAATTGCAAATGACAGAAAGGGCAACAGTCCACGATAATGTCAGCCCCTACTTCTCTTATATTTGTGAGTTTTTCTCTAGTGAAATCAGCAGCAACTTCTTTTATAGCGGAGCGAACGGCACCTCCTGCACCACAACACATAAACTTGTCTTGGTAATCTATACTTTTAGCTCCCGTTAGTTCTACAATTTCATCAAGGAAAGTTGGACATTCATATTCGCCGTCCCAAGGACGCTTATCGCTTGGTTTTAAAATATGGCATCCATAGTGCACCGCCACTTTTAAATCTTCGAATTTATATTTAATATGATCTTTAAGGTAATTTATTCCCATATCCTGATAAAAAGCTTGGACAATATGTTTTGGTTCAAGATTTCCTTTGTATTCTCGACCAATTTTAGCTAAGTGTTGGTTTACTTCTTTTTTCATTTCTGAATCGTGTTCTAATTCGTACCAAGCATCTCGTAAGGTTCCATAACACCCATTACATCCAGTTATAGGGCTAACGCCCATCTCTTCTGCAATTGATATATTCCTCGCAGCAATTACTAACCAGGTGGGGATGTGAAATGCTCTAAACACGCCAGGAGCCGGACAACACGAAGCACCTGTCATATCTAACAATTCAGCACCAAGATGATCGAATACGGACCGTATTGAGGCTTCCACCATCGGATATCTATTAGGTAAAATGTCTAAGTATTCGTTGAATAACTTAGTTTACACACCCAAGAAATAATCCGTATTTCCATTTATATTCATTAGCGATACTAGTCATTGCTACATCACTTTAAATCAATTAATATGTAATTTTTAATATGTTTAAATAGTAAAAGGAATAAATATTTTATTTTTACTCTAAATAATCAAAATTTCAATTTTAAGCATTTTTAATAAAGGATATAATACTCGCATTTTATTGAGTTATTTTTTTAATTTCCACTTCCAAATCTTTATTACTTTTCAACAGCAATGAAAAACCATAATTCTTCTTTACATAATTTACAAACGCCAAGATATAGCTTTCTAAAATCTTCGGACTAAATTCCCAAGCTTCCTCTTTGGTAAACATAACACAACTAATATTTGGATTTAACAAGGGATCAATTTTTGAAAGAACATATTCTAACATATAACCATAAACGCAAATTTGAGGGATACTTTTTAACATATCGAGATAATCTACTTTATAATCCGCAATTTTAATTGTATTTCCACAAACTAGTAAAATGTCTATATGTCCAATATATAATGGATTTTTTACGACATATTTCCAAATGGGTGCCTCTATAGCCAATATATCAGAGCAATTCAAAAAACAATTTTTCAATATTGGGTTATGATTAGGAATAGTACCAGATTTTTTGTACAAATTATATACTCTTTCAGTTAATCGACTTAGATAATAAGTATTATTAAAAATTGCAATTTCTTTTTTTATAATAAGAGTATCTAATAAATTATCTTCAATTATTTGAGATTTTAAAGGATTTTGTACTGTCCCTTTAAAATAAAAACTGGAAGCTCTAGGATTAGGAATTAGGTTGAAGAAAGCATCTGGTATTTTAGCTTCTAAAATTAGTGAAAAATATTTAATCAGAGCACTACGTAAACGACTGTTTGAAATGGAATTAACTCGACTAATATCAACATGAAAATCATACCGTACATTCTGATAAATAAAATCTCTGTGTCGCTTAGATTTAAGTTCACTCAGCATTTTAATAAAAAATGCTCTCTTGTTAGGTGGAATGTGAGTTCTTATAAAGAGATTTAACATATTATACGTATTTGGTGCTATAAAATTAACTCTGTGGCTAATAGCATCAATTAATTCAAATAATCTTCCTCCTCTATATCCAATTTCAGATGCAAACATTTGAGGACTTAAATTTGTATTTGTAAACAACGAAAGCAGAAAATAGGTCTCCATATGAAAATGATTAATTACCTCAGAATATAAAAAATTAACAAAATCTTCCCTACTATAATTTTGCCCCTTATATCTCCCTAAATATTTTCGTAAATAGGCATATAATCTATTTGTACTCTCAATTATATGTTTATAGTTTCTCTTTTTGCCAAAAATCTTTTCAAGATTCTCCAGAGAAACTAAAAATTGAAGATGATCTATTGTTTTAATTATATAATGAATTAGAGAAATTGCAGATGTCTGGGGTGTATAAAAAGTAACCATTTGTCGATTTTCAGAATATAAAATGATTTGAAATCCGTCGTCGATGGTGGAATTAAAAATTTTTTTAGATTTCTCTATTATATATTCATATTTTGAAGAAAGCAAAATTTTAGTCTTTTTATTAATTGTAGGATTTTTTTCAACGAAATCTCCCAATTTAGAAAGGAATTTTTTAATGTAGTCGAATACATCTTTTCTATATTCATCTAATTTAAATATATAACAGTTATTGAAGAGTTGAGTAAACAATTCACTAAATTTACTATAGTTTATATTTAGCTCGTTATCCTCGTTTATAAATTGGATATATTCCTTTTGTTCTAATTCGTATGACTCAATAAAGTTCAAGAAAAAGAAACATAGTACAGATGCCATTATTTTAGGGGTTTTAATAACAAGAAATTCGTAGAATTCCTTGTATGTTTTAATGTCTTCAAGATTATTCCTAAATGATTTAATAATCTGTATAGTTTTAATAGATAAGTCTTCATTGGACAGAAAAACATTAATGATTTTTTTCTTAATTAGTATTTGGTATATTTTTTTGATATAGTACTTAACAACCTTAGAAAATTCTTCTTCAGATAGCAAATGTGGTCGTACAAATCTGCAAACATCATTATATTCAGGAATATTTCTTAAATAATTTATTAATTTTGGTATTATTTCTCTCAGTAAACTCAGATTTTCACCAACTCTACTAGCAATACTTTTTTGAGAAATATTGATTGATTTGAGATTTATGAGAATATATAGGAAACTTAAAGCAAAATATTTTGGATTTTTGACTCGAAAATTTTTAAGAAATATTGCAAATTGAGTGTCTTCTTGGTTTGAATTTATATTTCCAAGGATATCGAATAACATTTTACTAGCATCGTCTTTATAATTAATCGTAATCTTTAGAATATTAATAAAGTTAGTTAAATATTTTCTAAAATCTGTGAACCATTCAATATAATCCAAAGGAAGATTATTTAAATTCTTATCAATTATACCAAATTCATTTTTAACCCATTCATCATTTTCATCAGATTTATTGGTCATAAATACTTGTTTCTCATTTATCTTTAGTTCGCTATTGTTGTTTTTTAATCCCACTATTTTATTTGAATTATCTGTTAAAACTGATGGGTTTTGTTTTAAATTTGGGAGGGATATATTGTTATTCCTTAAAAATGAGTCTATTTCTTTGGATATAGAATCAGTTAATTTTTTACTATTTACTCTTTTTTCCTGAGTATGGTGCCAAAACTTTTTGATTTCATTATATTTTTTACAATTTGTACATGGCACACAAACGCGTTTTGGAAGTGCGTCTGATACAAAATGATACTCTACTTGTCCACACGAACATTTAATTTTATAATATCTTCCTTTTTTTTCCTTTTCAACCATTATTAGTATAATGTAACT
>JAHPYY010000112.1 GCA_019058515.1 Promethearchaeota archaeon | reverse complement strand
GCTTTAACTTCTCCGAAGTATTTTTTTAAATTTCTCACGGATATGATAAAATTATTTTCAATCATGAGATTTCTTTTATTTTTTTTAATAATTATAATTCAGTGTATTTTTTCACATTTTCGCTATCGAAAATTGCTTATGTAAAGAATGATTTACATTCGTATAAAAATGTTTGCATTCGTTTAATAATCGATGAGAATTAGGAGATATTAATATTCAATAAACTTTACAATGAAAGCTGTTAACAAAGAAATTATTTAAAAGTTCTAGAGACCGATTTTTATTTAGCGATTTGAAGTGGTTTTTAATAGGTGAAGGATATTTAACATAGGATAAAATAATAGAAATTTAGTTAATTTTATTGATTTGACATTAATCAGGAGTTAAGAATTTGAATCCATCTTAGAAAATAGTCAGTCAATGTCATTTGGTTTTCACTTAACTTTGCAGTATTTTCTTGTATTTGTGCTAAATGCTTCATTAACTTTTCTCGAGTGTCATCATCGTTAATTATATCTTTAATTGTCGCTTTAACATTTTCTTTTTTTTCTTTAATTTTTCTTGCTTCTAGGTCAAATAAATTGAATTCCCGTTTGTATTGTTTTATGTAATCGTATAAATTAGTAAAAAATTGGTTAAAGTCTTTGCCTTTTGGATCGTATTCAAATCCGAGTTTATCGCTTAAGTCGTATACTCCGTGCCCCTCCTGACTTGCACCACCATTAATGGAAATACTGCAAATAGTAACACAGAATCTGGGATATATTTAGAGGGTCTTTTTGGTAGCTGCGATAATAACGAGGTTATAGGAAACACTGTAAAAAACAATAAAAACGGGATATACTTAGATAACAGCGATCGCAATACTATTTCAGATAACACTGCGAATGAAAACTCAGAAATAGGGATAATAATAGAATTTAGTAGTTATAATACCATTAAAGGAAACTCACTAATAGGTAACAACGAATGTATTGATCAAGATTATCCCACGCAAAGTCAAGCCAATACCTTCGAAAATAACGATTGCGGAGTAATTTCGGGATATAATGTAATCTTCTTAATCAGTATTCTAACTATTGCATCCGTACTAATAGTTAAAAGAATAAAAAAATCGAGAAAAATACCTTAATTTCTATTTAAAATTAACGAAATATTCCTAAATGGAATAGTTTTTGGTTTATTTAACAAGATGAACATTAGCTTGGATTATTAAGTTAAAATTTTTCGTTAAAAAAACTTTAGATAGTTTTATTCTAAAAGCAAAAAAATCATTAACAATTCATGTTTTAATTATCCATACTTAAATATTGAATTATTTGAGAAAATTTCGAAATCAAATTTTATCAACTAAATCCTTAGTAATTATCAAAAAAACTAAAAAAATGTTAACTCCTGAAAAATTAAAAGAAGTATTAAAAGATAATGTAATTAACCTAAGATTCCACGCGCGAGGTGGACAAGGAGGAGTAACTGCTTCAAATTTATGCGTTGAGGCATTTTACGGATATGGAGTGTGTCAACCAAGATTTGGAGCTGAGAGAATGGGCTCACCCACCGAAAGTTATGTAAGATTAAGTGGGAACGACGACTTAGTTCGTTCAAACGAACAAGTATATGCTCCTCACTTAGTTTCCGTATTAGATCCGTCATTGCTGGGTGAGATTGATGTGACTGCGGGATTAGTTAGTGGTGGATGGTTAATAGTCAATACAGTTATGGATCAAATCACGATTCAAGAACTAGTTAAAAGAGACGATATTAATGTTGCGACGATTGACGCAACTCGCATAGCTCTTGAAGTTTTAGGTAGAAATATTACCAATACAATCATATTAGGTGCCTTAATTCGCGTCATGCCGATTTTTTCCTTGGATGAATTAGCTGATGCCATAATGAAACGATTTAAAGGAGCAATTGCCGGTAAAAATGTGGAGGCAATTAAAGTAGCTATGGAAGAAACGTGTGTATACGAGAATTCAAATTACTCGGAAATAGATTTTACAATTGATACGAAAATACCATGGCAGCAAGTATCTCCTGGATTACCAGGGTATATGGAAGTTGATAAAGCAGGAGTGTGGTATTGCGACGAGGATGTCATCGAATATGGTAGTAAAAACGTCAAAACAGGATCTTGGGGAGAATATGATATGATCTGGAACGAAGAGATTTGTACAGATTGCGCTCAGTGCTGGTATATTTGCCCAGATTTCGCCATTATTAGAGAAAAAGGCGAGGATGGTTTATGGCATATGAAAGGGATAGATCATGAACATTGCAAATCTTGTCAAAATTGTTTGGAAGTTTGTCCAGTGAATGCTATCGATAAAAGATTAAAGCAAGGTCCCGCGTCTTGCGCGTTACCCGAAGAAGGAGGTGCTAGCTAATGTCAATTGAACCTATGAGACTATTTTTTAAGGAAATCAAAGAACCAATTACAACCACTATGATTGGAAATTACGCGGTTGCAGGAGGAGTGACACAAACGGATCCAGATGTAGTATGCGCATTTCCTATCACCCCACAAACTCAAAGCGTTGAGGGTTTATCGGATGTGGTTCATCAAGGACGCTTAAAAGCTGCGTTTGTAAATGTTGAATCGGAATTAGCTGCTATTAGTTATTCGACGGCTGCTAGCGCTGCAGGTGCGAGGGCTTTTACTGCCACAGCGAGTCAAGGGTACCTTTTAATGACGGAAGCGTTACCGATGGCTGTAGGTTGGAGACTACCCTTAACCATGATGATCAGCGCAAGGAACTTTAACTCTCCTAACTTAAGTATATGGAATGGTTGGGAGTATTGTCAAGTTAATTCAGAGTTAGGTTGGAACATTATCGTATCGGAGAATGTACAAGAAACCTACGATGCAGCTATCCTTTCAGTTATGATATCTGAAGATACGCTTTTTCCAACAATCTTTGTTCACGATGGTTTTATTATCTCTCATTCTGTTCAAAAGCTTACTCTAATTCCCGACGAAACAGTAAGAAAAATGACTCCAAAAAAGTCCAGACATGTCATTGATCCTTCAAATCCAGGGACTTGGGGGGGAATCGTAACCCCAGATTATTTTATGGAAGGACGAATGAACTTAGAAGTAGCAAAAAGACCTGTTCTAGGACTTATGGAAAAGGCGTTTCAGACCTTCAAACAAGAGACGGGAAGAGAATATAACCTTATAGAAACCTATAATTTGAACAACTCTTCGAAAACCGCTTTTGTAACTATGGGTTCGATGTGCGGGAACATAATCAGTTGGATGACGAAAAATAAAGATATTGGTTTAATTAAATTTCGGGCTTATAGACCGTTTCCGGTGGGTCTATTGCGTAAAATAGTAGAAGATCATAACCTAGAAAAATTAATATTACTAGAGAAAAGTGACTCGTTAAATGGGATGCTCCCTCCATTTGCAATGTCTGTTGCTTCCGCATTATATCCGCTTGGAACGATTTTCAGAAGCTTTGTAGTAGGATTAGGCGGGAGAGATGTAACTCGAGACGAATTTGATTTAGCGAAAAAGAAAATGGAGTCTGTTACTGATATGAAAGGACCCTTATACGAGTATCTCGGTGTTAGGGAAACTAAACAAAAAATATACGGAGTTGAGTACTAAATGTCTAAACCAGAAAGAAATGTAATTACCTTTGAAGATATTTTGGCAAGAAAGGAAAAATCCAACGTATTATTTTTCAATTATGACAACGAAGCTTTTATGAACACGGCATTAGAAACCCTATTTTAATTAAATCCTAAACTCTTTTTTTAAATCATTTTGAAAAAATACATTATTAATTCTTATCACGGTAAGATTTTTTCCTATAAATAGTAATTTTTGTTTAAGCAGTGAATAT